>CAZRDA010000001.1:0-28818 GCA_964598715.1 uncultured bacterium
GACCGGCTCCATCTCCTGCGCCCGCAGCGCTCCGAGGAGATGCCGGGCCTGCTCCGGATCCCGCTCCACCACCAGCACCTTCGGCTGCCCGCGGACGGCGACTACCCCGGCCGCGCGGTTGTTCTCCTCGAGCGCGTCGTTCGCCACCTCCAGCGCGGCCTGGTACACGTGGAAGCCGGTGGCGCTCAGGGTCTGCCGATAGGCAAAGACATTCTTGCCCGGCTCCAGCTCGACCTTCTGGCTCCCCACGAACTTCCCGTCCCGGTACAGGCTCAGGTGCCCCGAGGCCGCAGCCGATGCCCAGGCCACCACGCGCACGGCGAACGACTCCCCCCGCTTGACCTCCCGGGGGAGGAGCATCTGCTCCAGCAGGACTTCGGCGTCGCCCCACCCCCCGATGGGCTTGACGTACAGGTCCGCCCCCCGCTCGCGGGCCCGCAGCGCCTCGGCCACCGCATCCCCGCGGGTCTCGTTCCCGTCGGTCAGGAGGACGACCCGGTGGGCGCCATCACGCGGGAAGGAGGCCAGGGCAAAGGCCAGCGCCTCCGCCAGGTTAGTCTGCCCGCCCGGCTCCGCCCCCGGCCCCGGAAGCGGGCGCACGCCCCTCTCCAGCGGCACCTCCAGACGGGGGGTGTCGGCGAAGGCCGCGATGCCGGCCCGATCCTCCTGGCCCATCGCGGCGAGCGCCTCGCGGACGAAACGCCGGGCGGCTAGTCGCTCGCTGAAAGGAATACTATCCGACTCGTCCAGGAGGAACAGCACGTTCAGCCGGTCGCCCCTCCACGCTATCTGGGGGAGCAGGAGCGCAGCGAGGCAGAGGGCGGCCACGCCTGCGCGGGCCACCAGGGCGCTCCGGGGAACGGGGCGAGCCGCCCGGAAGAACAGGGTGGCCTCCAGCAGGAGGAGCGCCAGGGCCAGCACCGCGAGGTACGGCCACATCTCCCGATAGGCCTGGAAGGTTCGCGCTCCCTCCCCACCGCCCCCCGCGGGGAGGCTCAGGCGCGGCGTCAGGTCGCTCTCGTCCTCGTCCACGAGGTTGGCCGCGACCCGCTGCTCCCAGTCCCCCGCCTGCAGGAGGTAGATCCCCGCGAGCGTCGTCTCCGGGAGGGCCACTCCGCCCCCCACCACGGGGACCTCTCGGGCGACGCCGTCGGGCGCCGTGACCCGCACTGCCGCAACGCCGGGGGGGACCGGCACGGTGAGGCCGCGGCCCGTGGCGGCCTGGAGCGGCAGATCCTCCAGGCGCGTGGGGTAGAGCCACCGGACGGCGTTGCTGAGGAGGAGGGGGAAGGCGGCCCGAAGCGGCAGGTCGGAGCGGAGCGGATCGAAGCCGACGAAGACGATGCGCGATCCGCCCTCCTCGAAGGCCAGAGCCAGGGGGGTGAGCGTGGACTCGATGAGGGTCCGACTTCCGGTGAGGGGGCGGACCCGCAGGGCCTCCTCGATGAGGACCTGGGAGAGGTCCAGGAAGCGCATGGCGGGGTGACTCCGGTCCCAGTCCACGACGACGGGGTTCCGGATCGTGCCCGTCACCTCCAGGGGGGTGTTGCCGGCCACGGTGTTGACCAGGATGTAGCGCCCCCGCTCCAGGCGGGCGGGGGCGGCGCCGTCCAGGACGACCACGTCATGCTCCCCGGGGTTCCCCTCGAAGAGGGTGGGCGGGGTGGTGACCAGCTCCACCTGGGGATCCGATCGGAGGGCCTGCTCGAGGAAGAGGTTCCCCTCGCTCACCAGGAGAACCCGCAAGGTCCGCGGGGGGGGCAGCAGCGCCCAGCCCCGGTTGTCCACGGCCAGGGCGTCCGCGACCTCGGCCGTCACCTCCAGGGCCCCGCCCCCATGGTGACTGAAGGGAACGATGAGCGACCGGCGGGTCTGCGGGAGGAGCGTCACCTGCTGCCGGCTGAGCCGCACCCCCTCCAGGGTCACGACCAGCGGGAAGGTGACCGTCTGCCCTCCGGCATTGGCCAGGGCGACGTACAGCTCGTGCTGGGCCCCCGAGTAAAACTTCTTCCGGACCCGGAGCCCGCTGATGGCCACGTTGGGGGCCGGGCGACCGACAAAGTGGACCTCCAGCTCCGCGGTGCGGGGCAGGGACGGCAGCGCCCGGCTACTCGCCCCATCGGTGAACAGGTGAACCTCCGTCGGTCCTGCCCCCTCCGCAAAGGCGGCTGCCAGGCGCAACGCCGCCGCCAGGTCCGCCCCCCCGTCCTGCGGCGCGAGCCGGGCGAGGCCGGCCCGCAGGTCGCTCGCATCCCGCGTGAGGGGGACGGTCACTGCCGGGCGCGGCCCGGCCGCGATGAGGACAGCCTCCTCCCCCGGGGACAGGCGGTCGGCGACAGCCCGCGCCTCGCCAACCGCCCGGGCGAAGCGGGACGGACGCTCGTCGGTCGCCTGCATGCTCGCGGAGGTGTCCACGATGAGGACGGCCCGCCCGAACCCGACGGTCCGGGTGAGGAGCCCGGGGCGGGCCAGGGCCAGGGCCAGGGCCGTCACCAGGAGGATCTGGACGAGAAGGATCAGCGGAAGCCGCAGGCGCCGAAAGAGCGTCCTGCCCTGCGGTTCGCCGGCCGGCAGCCCCCACAGAAGGAGGCTGCTGACCGTGACCTCCAGCCGGCGGCGCCGCACCGTGTACAGGAGGACCAGGAGCGGCACTCCCAGGAGAAAGATGAGCGCCAGGGGGTTGCCGAAGCTCATGCCAGCACCCCCCCGTGCGTCAGGTGGGTGAGGATGAAGTCTTCAAAGGGCAGTGCCGTGCTGATCCGGAGGTAGTCCGCCCCGCTGCGGCGGCAGAAGTCCTCCGCGCGACCGCACAGGGCCCGCAGGTTCTCCAGGTAGCGCCGGCGGGTCTCGAGGGTGAGGACCACCTCCCGCCGCTCCCCGGTCTCCGCGTCGGTGAGGAGGAGGTCTCCCGTGACCGCCGGGTCAAGTTCGCCCGGGGTGACGAGGTGGATCAGGACGGCCTCGTAGCCGCGCCCGAGCAGCGAGGCGAGCCCCGTCTCAAAGCCGCTCCCGTCGAGCAGGTCCGTGAAGAGGATCGCCAGTCCCGGCGAACGCGCCTGGCGTGCGTAGGCCGTGAGGGCCAGGTTCAGGTTGGTCCCCCCCTGTGGCGTGAGCCCTTCGAGCTGCTTCAGGACCGTGAAGATCTGGGAGCGCCCGCGCAGGGGTCGGGAAAGGGCGGCGAGCCCCTCCCCCAGGATGCCCAGGGCGGCCCGTTCGTGGCCCGAGAGCGCGACGAAGGCGAGGGCGGCGGCGGCCCGCGCCGCGTAGAGGAGCTTCGACGGCTCGCCGAAGGCCATCGAGCGGCTGCAGTCCAGGAGGAGGTGCAGGCAGAGATCCTCCTCCTCGATGAACAGCTTCAGGATGAGCCGGTCCAGCCGGCTGAAGATATTCCAGTCCAGATACCGCAGGTCATCCCCGGCCGCGTAGGGACGGAAGTCGTGAAATTCGACCCCGCTCCCCCGCTTCGGCCCGCGCCGCTCCCCCTTCCCCCTCCCGCGCATGCGCTTGCGGGAGACCAGGTCCAGGATCTCCAGTTTCCGGCGGAACTCGGGGTGGAAGATGCTGCGCGGCACCCATCTCCCGGCGCCGAGGGGTGTCCCTAGCGCTGGGCCTCCAGGGCATCGAAGTATCGCTTGACCTGCTCCCGGTAGTCGGGGGGGATCGCTTCCTTGGTGAGGGCCTCCTCCATCATCTGCCGGTAGCGGGTCAGCACCTGGGTGTGGGGGAGGCGGGAGGCGCCCCGGTCCCCGCGGCCCACCACGTTGGTGTTGTAGGACTCGCTCGGGCCGTCCCGCACCTGGCCCCGGAGCCCGGTATCCACGCCCTCGCCGCGCAGGCGCGGCGTGGCGCGCCCGCGGGTGCCGGGGGAGGGGCCGGTCCCGGGCAGGGAGCCCGCGTCCCCCATCCCCTCGAAGTCCATTCCAAAGCCATCGAGACCCTCCGACCCCTCCTCGGCCCCCGGCGGAGGCAGGCGGCCGGGCCCCTCCAGATCTCGCCTGCCCCGGCCCCCGCCACCGTCCCGATCGCGGAGGCGGGAGAGGGCCCGGTCGAGGTTCCGGAGGGCCTCCTCCCGGGTGCCGCTCATCCCCCCCTCCGGGTCGCCCGAGAAGTCATCGGCGTACAGCCCGCTCCCGCCGCGCCTCCCCATCCGGTCAATCTCCGACAGGAGGCGCCGCAGTTCCTCGGCGGAGAGATCCTTCAGGGACCGCTCCCCGAGCGTCTCCCGCATCCGGCCCACGGCCACCTGGTAGGGCGTACGGGTGAAGCCCTGCTTCAGGTCGGGGATGGAGTCCGGCTTTCCGAGCAGCTTGAGCCGCTCATCCCCTTCCCTGATGAAGGAGCCGAAGTCGGGCCGCCGGCCGGAGAGGGGAGTATCGCGGAATTCGGCCGCGCCCTCGCCGCCGACATGGGTGGGCGGGACGAAGGTCTGGCTCATCCCCCGGTCGCGCGGTCTTGCAGCCTCGGCCAGGGCCGGCGGCTCTGCCCGGGGGGGCTGGGGGATCCTGCGCTCCGGGAGCGGCTCCTCGCCCCCGGCCGCCGGAACTCCCGGAGCCTCCGCCGGGGCCGGCCGATCCCAGAGAAGGGGCGGAAGGGCGAGCAGAAGGAGCGCGGCGGCGAGGGCAGCGCTTGCCCAGGCGAAATCCCGGACGGGCAGCCTGAGAGGAAGGGCCCGGCGGACGTCCGGAATGATGGCCGCCGTTTCAGCCAGCGCGAGCAGTTCCGCCGCGCTCCGGGCCTGGCGACGGGAAAGCTCGACACCGGTGGCCAGGCGATCCTCCAGGTCGAGGCGGGCATCCAGGAGGCGGGCCGCATCAAAGGCGTCGAGCCGCAGCAGCAGGCCCACGACGAACCCCCCGATGAGGCCAAGCGTGCCCAGGGCTCCCAGCAGGAGCGGGGGCGAAAGAGGCAGGAGGCTGCGGGCCAGAACGAGCGGGAGACTAAGGAAGAGGCAGCAGGCGAGCCCGCGAACAGCCAGCCGCAGCCCCCGGAGGACCCGGATGCGCCAGCGGGCTCTTCCCAGGGTATCCCACATCAGCCTGCACCCTCCGCATGCGGAGAGCGGCCGAGCCACGCGCGCCGGATCAGTCCACCCCCTACGACCAGGTCCGGGTCCTCCGCCTCGTAGAAGGCGGCAACCTGGCCCGGCGACACCGCCTGGACAGGCTCTTCGAACCGGACGATCACCGTCCCTGCCTCCCCTGGCAGCAGGATGGCGGGGCGGGGGGGCTGGCGGTGGCGGGTGCTCGCCAGGGCGCGCCGTGGGCCCGGAAGCCGCTCGAAGGGGATGAACGTTGCCCCCCCCACCTCCACCGTATCCACCAGCAGGTCTTCGGCCTCCCCCACGGTCACCGCGTTTTGTTCCGCGTCGAGCGCAACGACGAAGCGGGGCGGCCCGCCCCCGAGGCCCAGACCCCGGCGCTGCCCGACCGTGTAGGCGGCGATGCCGCGGTGCTCCCCCAGGATGCGGCCCGCACGGTCGCGGATAGGACCGGGTCGCGCCGCCTCCGGCGCCCGCTCCTCCAGGAAGGCCCGGTAATCGTTCCCGGGCACGAAGCAGATCTCCTGGCTCTCATCCTTCTCGGCCACCGGCAGCCCGCGGGCGGCGGCCAGGGCGCGGACCTCGTGCTTCTGGAGGTCTCCCACGGGCATCAGCGCGCGCGATAGCTGCGCCTGCCCCAGGCCGCAGAGAAAGTACGACTGGTCCTTCCGCCGATCCGCCGCGCGCCGGAGCAGGGCGCGCCCGGTGGCGGGGTCGCGCCCGATGCGCGCGTAGTGCCCGGTGGCGAGCTTCTCGGCCCCCAGCCGCCGCGCGGCGGCGAGGAGCGAGCCGAACTTCACGTGCTGGTTACAGGCGAAGCACGGGTTCGGCGTGCACCCCGTGAGGTAGGCGGCCGTGAAGGGCGCGATGACCGTCCGGTCGAAGGTGGCCTCATGGTTCAGCACGAAGTGGGGGATGCCGAGGAGGCGCGCGGTGAGGCGGGCGTCGTCCGCGTCCCGTGCGGTGCAGCAGCCGCGGGTGAGAGTGCCGCTCCCGTCGCGAGGGGCAAGGCGGAGGGTCACCCCCACCACCTCGTAGCCCGCCTCCTTGAGCAGGGCAGCGGCGACGGCCGAATCCACGCCCCCGCTCATCGCCGCCACGACCCGCTCGGCCATTCGCCCCTTTCCTTACTCGGCCGGCCCGCTCTCCCCCGACTTCGGCGCCGTGCCCGGCTCGGGCTCGACCATGAGACACGTCCCGTTGAAAACCGCCCCTTCGGTGATGATGAGCGACGGGGTCGTGATGTTCCCGGAGACCACGCTGGATGCCAGGAGCTCCACCCGCTTCATGGCCCGGATATTCCCCACGATGCGGCCGCTGTTCACGACGGTCCCGACTTCCACCTCCGCCTTGAGGAGGCCGGGCTCCCCAACGATGAGAAGGTCGTCCCCGACCACCTCGCCCTCCACGTGGCCGTCAATCCGGACCGTTCCCTGGAAGGAAAGAACCCCCCTGAACTCGGTTCCCTCACCGAGGAACGCTTTGATCTCTGCCGGCTTCACCGGCCCCCGGTTCTTTCCCACGGACAGCGCGCGATCCCTCCGGTGCGGGCGAGGTAACTCTAGTGAAAATCGCGCGTTACGCTACCACGGTTCCCCTGAACTGTCAAACGCGCGTCGGCGGAGCCACCGCGCGGTCCTGCCAGAGGAGAGGCCATCGTCTTGAGCGATTGACGGCGGGTCCGGGGGAGGCGAAGGGGGCGTGCAGCGGAGCCTGCGGGGCCGGCGAGCGCCGGCGGTTCCTCGGCCCAGCGCTAGGCGCCGGGTGCGCTCTTCAGGCGCTCGCGAAGGAACCGCAGCAGGCGATCCTCCAGCTCCGGTGGAATATCCTCGCAGGCAACCTCACGGATGAGGCGGGTCGTGGTCCGGTAGGTCTTGAGGAAGTTCAGGCACGGGGGGCAGTCGGTGAGGTGCTGATCGAGGTCGCGGGCCACTTCGGGCGAAAGCTGGCCCTCGAGGTAATCGGCCAGGAGGTCAACCAGCTCCTTGCAACTTCTCATGCCCGCGGCCCCCCGGCCTCGACGTACGTCGCCAGCCGCTCCCGGAGGGCGAGGCGCGCCCGGTGCAACCGGGATTTGACCGCCAGGACCGTAGCCCCGAGAACCTCCGCCACCTCCTGATTCGAGAGGCCCTCGATGTCCCGGAGGACCACCGCCGCCTTGTAGTCCGGCGGGAGGGCCGCGATCGCGTCCTGCACGACCCGCCGGCGCTCGGCGGCGAGGAGCCGATCCTCCGGCACCTCCGACCAGTCGGCCACCGGCCGGGCGTGATGGCCGTCCGCGGCGAAGGCGGGCCCTGCCTCCTCGATGGAGAGATGCTGCCCGCCCGGGCGCGCCCGGAGCTTCATCAGGGCGGCGTTGGTGGCGATCCGATACAGCCAGGTGCTCAAGGCCGCCCGCCCGTCGAAGTCGCCGATCTTCCGGTACACGGCCAGGAAGACATCCTGCGTGGCCTCCTCCGCATCCTGCGCGTTGCGCGTTATGTTCATCGCCAGGCGGTAGACCTTCCCCTGGTACCGCTTCAGGAGCGCCGCGAAGGCCTCCTCGTCCCCGCGCCTCAGGCGCTCCACCAGCGCGGCGTCCCCCGCGTGCCTCCCGGTCGTGAGCGCCATCGGGCCCGACCCCTCTCCCCGACCCCCCGCGCCTCCTCCACCCGCGTGCGGGGGCGCTACGCGAGCGGCTCGCCGGAGATGGCCTCCACCACGCGCGTCAGGTCCTCGTCAGAGAAATAGTGCACCTCAATCCGGCCGCCCACCCCCGCCGGGATGATCGCCACCTTGGTCGCCAGGCGCTGCCGCAGCCGGTCCTCCAGGGCGCGCAGGTTGGGGGAGAGGCGGGGTCCGGGGAGCCTCCCGCGGACCGGTCTGGGTCTGAGGCGGCGGACGAGACTCTCGGCCGCCCGGACTGTGAGCCCCTGCTTGACGATCTGCTCGCGCAAGCGGAGCTGCTCCGAAGCCTCCTCCACAGCCAACAGGGCCCGGGCATGGCCGGCCGTGAGCACGCCCGCCGTCAGGTCCTCCTGAATCCTGGTGGGCAAACGGAGGAGGCGGAGGGCGTTGGCCACAGAGGAGCGGTCCCGGCCGACCCGCCGGGCCACCTCCTCTTGGCTGAGGCCGAAATCCTCGGTGAGCCTCCGGTACACCTCCGCTTCTTCGATGGGATTGAGGTCCTCGCGCTGGATGTTCTCGATCAGCGCCAGCGCCAGCATCTCACTGTCGCTGACCTCTTTGATGATGGCCGGGATAGTTGCGATTCCTGCCAGTCTCGCTGCTCTGTGGCGGCGCTCGCCTGCGACAAGTTCATACCCGTCTTGTGTTTGGCGCAGGATCACCGGGGCGAGAACCCCGTGGGAGCGGATTGAGGCCGCGAGTTCTTTTAACTTTTCGTCATCAAAGGTTTTCCTAGGCTGAAAGCTCGACGATCGGATCGAATCCAGAGGGATCTGTCGAATCCCGCGCTCCTCTGCGGCCCCGCTAGGAATCAGGGCCTCAAGCCCCCGACCGAGCGCCTGGCGCTGGGCCATTGATCACCTCCTCGGCTAGACTGAGATACGCCTCCGCACCGGCAGACCTGATGTCGTAGAGCAGGATGGGCTGCCCGAAGCTCGGTGCCTCACTCAAGCGGATGCTCCTCGGGATGACCGCTGAGAAGACCTTGCCCGGAAAGTTTCTCCGCACATTCTCGACGACCTGTCGGGCAAGGGTCAGCCGCCCGTCATACATCGTCAGAAGCCCCCCCTCAATCGCCAGATCGGGGTTTAGGCCCATCCGGACGAGCCGTATCGTCTCCAGGAGCCGCCCCAGCCCCTCGAGAGCATAGTACTCGCACTGGATCGGGATGAGCACCGAGTGCGCCGCCGTAAGTCCGTTCAGGGTCATCAATCCAAGGGAGGGCGGACAGTCCAGCAGGATAAAATCGTACTCGGACGCGACATCCGCGAGAGCATGCTTCAGGAGGAACTCCCTCCCGGACCTTCCGACCAGCTCTACTTCAGCGCCGATGAGATCGGGCCTGGACGGAAGCACCGAAAGAGCTTGGAGGGCGGTCTTCTGAATGGCATCTCTGGCCCGGGCCTTCCCAATCAGGACCTCGTAGATGCTGGGCCCTCCGAAGTCCTTCGGGATTCCAGCACCCGATGTGCCATTCGCTTGGGGATCCAGATCCACGAGGAGGGTGTTCCTCTCGGCGACAGCCAGAGAGGCTGACAGGTTGACTGCCGTCGTGGTTTTGCCGACGCCCCCCTTTTGGTTGGCCACGGCGATGACGCGAGCCACTTAGACCCCTTTCGAGGGGGTCATGGGTGCGATCAGTCTACTTGATTTATGAGACCCTAGCACAGTCCAGCCGGACCGCCAAGAAAAAGCAGCGGCAGATGTCGGGTGCGTTTCACGTGAAACACGAGTCTTCTTGGTGGACCCAGACAACTGCAATCTTTCTGGAAGAGGGGGGAGAAGGGAAGTGTTTCACGTGAAACACTTCCACTTGACGAACCAAGCGGACCCCAGGCTATGAGGGCAGCGAAGCGGGATATGTTTCACGTGAAACATCCGGTCCCCTAATCACGGCCACGGTATCTTCCGGGAGGAGTGATGTGCCGGGAAGAGTCCTAAATTCAATGCCATGGAAGGCCTGCTGGGGCCAACTAGGTGGCAGCTCCTTCCTCTTGCCTTGAAGGAGTAGGAGTGAGCCGCTCGGGGCAAGTAGCGGGGTTAGGAGGGCAATCGCCTCTGGCAGGGGTGCCAGGGCCCGTGCGGCCACTACGTCAAAGGCTCCCCGAATGCCGGGCTCGTCGCGGAGAACCTCGACCCGGCCCCGCAGACAGACGATCCCCTCCAGCCCGAGAAGCCGGATCGAATGCGACAGGAATGACGCCCGGCGCCTGGAGGCCTCGATGAGGGTGACCCGCAGATCCGGTCTCGCCACCTTGAGGGGAATCCCGGGGAACCCTGCGCCGCTTCCAACGTCGGCCAGGCCGATCCTGTCCCCCTCCGGCAGGAGGGGTAGCAGCCTCAGAGAGCGAAGGATCCCCTCTCGGACGATCTGCTCAGGCTCTCTGAACCCGGTGATGTTGACCCGCTGCCTCCAACGAGCGACTTCGGCCGCGTACGCGAGGAGTTGCTGGATGGCCCTTTCCCCCAGGGAGACACCGATCTCTGCCAGGCCCTGGTCCAACAGTGCCCGCAAAGCCGATCCGCTCACCCCCGCCCCCACACGAGTCCCCCCTCCCGGAGCGGGGACACCTTGACGGGCCCGGGGAGCAGGAAGGCCCGGTCCGAGAGGGCAACGGGTTCGCGGGCCATGGGGCCGCTAGGCCTCTGCTGCCGTCGGCTTTTGGGGGAACCGGTTCATGTAGTACTGGTGGCCGATCTGGAGAACGTTGCTCGCCAGCCAGTAGAGGACGAGGCCGGAGGGGAAGCCCCAGAACATGAAGGTAAAGAGGATGGGCATCATGTACAGCATCATCTGGGCCTGGCGGGGGTCGCCGGCCGTGGGGGTCATCTTCTGCTGGATGAACATGCTGGCCCCCATGAAGAGGGGCAGGACGCGGACCGCGAGCCCCTCCCCGACAAACGGGACCGCGAACGGAAGGACAAAGAGGGCATCCGGCACCGAGAGATCATCAATCCAGAGGATGAAAGGGGCCCGCCAGAGCTCTACCGAGTTGCCCAGGGCGTTGTAGAGGGCGATAAAAATCGGGATCTGGATCAGCATCGGGAGACACCCCCCCAGTGGGTTCACCCCGTGGCGCTTGTACAGTTCCATGGTCTCCTGGTTCATCTTCTGGGAGTTGTTCTTGTGCCGCTCCCGGATGGCGGCCACCTTGGGCTGCAGCATCTGCATCGCCTGCATGGACTTCAGGCTCTTCTGGGTCAGCGGGAGGAACGCCACCTTCTGGAGGAGAGTAATAATCAAAATCACAACGCCGTAGTTCCCCGTGTAGCGGTACAGGAACTTCATGAGGTAGAGGGCCGGCCGGGCCAAGAAGTCGAACCACCCCAAATCCACCAGTTGCTCTAGGTCCCGCCCCGCCTCCCGCAGCCGCTCCACCTCCTTCGGGCCGCCGAAGAAGTCCAGCGTCACCACCCGCTGGGTCCCCGCCGGCAGCGCCGTCCCGGCGAAGCGCAGGGTCGCGATCGGCCGATCTCCGGACCCCTTCCCGAAAGCCGCAGCCGGGCTCCCCCCCGACGGGACCAGCGCCGCAGCGAAGTAGGTGTCCTGGACTGCGGCCCAGGCCACCTCGCCCTTCTGGACCGCTTCCTCCTTGAGTTCGCTCACGTCCTCCGTGACCCGCTTGCCCCCCACCAGCGCCACCGCCTGGGGCTCCTGCCCTGCCGCCGCTTTCGCCGTCCCCCGGAAGCCCGGCCCCCACGCCACTCGAAGGTTGGGCGTCACTGCCCCGGCGCCCGCGTTGAGGAGGCGCAACTCCAGGGCCGCGTGGTATCTGCCGGGCTGAAGGGTGAACTGCCTCTCCAGGACCAGCCCGCTCTCCTCGACAGACCGGAAGGTCACCGCCTGGGCCTCGCCCGGCCCCTCACCCGACCGCTTCACGACCTCTAAGAGCTGGTCAGGGCCGAGTCCCCCCTCGACCCATGCCGCCAGGGAGAGCGGCGGCTCGTCGGGGCCGGAGGCGGGGGCCAGGTCAACAGGCCGCCCCGCCTCATCGGTGTACTGCTTGATCCGCCAGGCGCGTACGGTCCCGCCACGGTTCGTCAGGGTGACCTGCAGCAGATCGGTCTCCAGGTGAATCTGCTCTTCCCGCACTGGCCGCGCGACGCGCACCGGCGGGCGAGCCCCCCCAGGGGAAGGCCCGGGCTTCGGGGCCGCCGCCTCGGGCACTACCGGGGCTTCGGAGGACTTCTCTTCCTTCTGGCGGGGCGCTGGGGAGACAAATACCAGTTGGTAGACAAGCAGGATCAACACCGCCAGGGCGCTCGCCAGAAGGGCGCGCTTTTCCATGTCGCCCACGGGGGGCCTCCGCAGCCGGCGCCGCTCTACGGGACGGGGTCGAACCCGGAATCCCCGAATGGGTGACACCGGAGGAGCCGCCGCACGGCCAGCCAGCCTCCCCGCCAGAGACCCCGCCGCTCGAGCGCTTCGCGGGCGTACGAGGAGCAGCTCGGCAGGAAGCGGCACGCCGCGGGAAGGGTCGGGGAGAGGAAGGCCTGGTAGGCGCCGATGAAGCCGGCGGCGGCTCTAGCGGGCAGGCGTCTGAGGCGGAGCACGCCTCGTCCCTCCCGCGGCGGCGGCCGCGGCGGCGGCCCGGACGGCCTCGGCAACAGCACGGCCAAGGGCAGCGCCCATGACGCCACCCAGCGCCCTGGTGGCCACGGCGACGAGGTCCGTGCCGGGCGGGAATGCGCTGCGGTGCTGGCGGAACTGCTCGCGCAAGAGCCGCTTGACGCGGTTGCGAAGGGCCGCGCCGCCGACGCGCCGCCCCACAGTCAAGCCGAGACGCACCGCTTCCCCCTCGCCCCGGGCGACATGGAGGACGAACGGCCCCGAGCTGAGGCGCCGCCCGATCCGGAGGGCGCGGGCAAGATCCGCCCCCCTGAGAATCCGGGCGGCCCTCGGGAAGCGGTTCTGCCCTCTCTGCGGGGGCCTCAGACCGTCAGGCGCCAGCGTCCCTTTGCCCGTCGGCGCTTGAGGACATTCCTCCCGCCCGGAGTGCTCATCCGCTTGCGAAATCCGTGCGTGCGTTTGCGCTTGCTCCGATCCGGCTGGTAGGTGCGTTTCATCGCGCTCCCGGGGTGGGCCGCTCAGTCCTTGTACGACAAGCGGTTACCTTAGCGGGGGTGGGCGGCACTGTCAAGCGCAAAGCATGGGATGGCACCAGAAATCCATTGCGGCAGCCGGGGAGCCTATGCTATTTTTCGGAGCGAGCAGAGCAGCTTGAAATGCGTGTAATTACAGGGTTCTCGAGTGGCTGTCGCGAGCTCCTGGGGTGGTGCAGCGAAGGGGGGTCCGGGATTCCGCGGCGCGCGAGCCGTTATCCACAGATGTGGATAAGCGTGTGTGTAAGTCTTGGTCGAGCTAGGCCCAGTTTTTCATGGGGTTATGTCGGTGTCCACCAATGGGTGCCGCCGGAGAGCCTCGGACCAACCGAGGTGCGTTACCTGCCCTGTGGAGAAGCAGTGGGATTGCTCCCCACACAAGGGCCGCCAGGCGACGCTCGCATCGGGCAGCACTTGTGTTCACAGCGTTGGTTGTGTTAGGTCGGTGTGAATCCACAGATCATTCCAAGACGCACCGCGGCTCGCGACCTGGCTCTTCTCCTGTTCTGCACAGGAGTCACAAGACTAGTGGTACTACGACTCCTTTTTGAGATAATCATGGAATGAGGAGTGGAATGAGGAGTGGGGTGCTCACAACTTTGCGGATGAGGGAAGCGAGGCGCTAACAATGCATATTCGGGTTCAGCGAGGGGATTTTCTCTCCACGCTTGCTCAGGTCCAAGGGGTAGTGGAGGCGAAAAAAACACTCCCAATCCTCTCCCATCTTCTTTTGGAGGCGGGCGAGGGTGGCCTGAATGTATTCGGCACCGACCTCGACGTGGGGATCCGGAGCGCGACACCCGCCGAGATTCTGACCCCCGGGGCCATCGCCCTCTCCGCAAAGAAACTGTACGAGATCATGCGGGAACTCCCGGAGGCTCCCGTAGACTTGCGGGTCCAAGAGGAGCTCACCGCGGAGATCATCTGCCAGCGCTCACGGTTCAAACTCAAAGGTCTCCCCATAGACGAGTTCCCAGCGCGGCCGGTGATTCCAGCGGAGGGAGGCCTTGGCATGTCTCCCGAGACGCTGCGGAGCATGATCCAGCGGACAGCGTTCGCGGTCTCGACAGACCAGACCCGCTACACCCTCACCGGCGCGCTGCTGCAGGTGACATCGGAAGAGGCACGAATGGTCGCCACCGACGGCCACCGGCTTGCGGTGGCCCGCGCGCCGCGAGACCGGGTGACGGGGAACGGCCTGACCGAGGCCCTCCTGCCTCGCAAGGCGCTCCTGGAGGCCTCAAAAGCCCTGCGCGAGGACGGCGAGGATGTCCGCCTGGTGCCCGTCGGGAACCAGGTGGCCTTTGACCTGGGGCCCACGCTCCTCATCTGCCGACTCATCGAGGGGCAGTTTCCCAACTATCAGCAAGTTCTGCCGGCGGCGCAGGGGCGGGGGCTGACAGTGAAGAAGGAGGAGCTCGTGGGGGCTCTGAAGCGAACCTCCACCATTATCGGGGACCGGACGGCGCCCACCGTGTTCGACTTCCGGCGCGGCCGCCTCACGGTCTCGTGCGTCAACCTGGACCTGGGCGAGGCGCGGGAGGAGGTGGAGGTCCAGCACGCAGAGAAGGACCTGACCGCGGGCTTTAACGCCCGCTACGTCCTGGACTTCCTCGGGGTGGTGGACGAGGCGGAGGTGAGCATCCATCTCAACGATGCGCTGAGCCCGGCACTCTTCCGGCCCCTCCAGGGGCAGGACTACAGCTGCGTCATCATGCCGATGCGCCTGTAGGGCGCGGCGGAACCGCGGGCGCGTGCGGATCGAAGGGCTCGTCATCCAGGACTTCCGAAACTATGCCTGGGCCGCCGTGGAGTTTGCGCGGCCCGTGACCGCGCTGGTCGGGAGGAACGGGCAGGGGAAGACGAATCTGCTGGAGGCCCTCTACGTCGCAAGCACCCTCCAGTCCTTCCGGAGCGCCAGGACCGACGACGTCGTCCGGAGAGGGGCGGAGGGGTTTTTTGTGCATGCTCGCCTGGGGGGGCCGGCGGGTGAGCGGACAGCGAGGATTCAGGGCGGGCCGGGAGGGCTCACGGCGACCCTCGACGGGCGGCGGCTGCGCGGCTCCGGGGAGCTCCGGAGCCTGGTCCCCGCGGTGGTCTTCTCCCCCGAGGACCTGATTCTGGCGGGATCGGGGAGCGAGCCCCGCCGGCGGTACCTGGATCGGCTCGCCGCGCTCACGCAGCGTGCGAGCCACGCAGAGGACCTGCGGCGGGCCCGGCGCGTCACGGAGCAGCGCAATCGGCTTCTGGCCCGGCGCGTCACGGAGGCACTGGAGGTCTGGGACCAGCAACTGGCGGTCATCTACGCCCGAATCGCGGGGCGGCGGCAGCAAACGGTGGCCGCCGTCGCGGCTCGGCTGCCCGACACCTACGAGCGCCTGGGCGGGTCGGGGATGGTCGGGTGCACCTATCGGCCGGCTTTCGGAGGGGACCTGGAGCCGGACCCCGGGGCGCGCGAGGAGCAGATCCTGAAGGCGCTGGCGCGGCGGCGGAGCCAGGAGATCCGGGCGGGGATGAGCCTTGTCGTCCCGCAGCGGGATGAGGTGATGCTGGACCTGGAGGGACGGCCGGTCCCGCAGCAGGCCTCCCGGGGCGAGGCGCGGCTGCTGGCCCTGGCCCTGAGGGGCGTGGAGCTGGAGCTGACCCGGGGGGCCACCGGTGAGCCGCCGCTGCTCCTCCTGGACGACGTGCTCTCGGAACTGGACGGGATCCGGGTCGGGCGGGTGCTGGACTTCATCCGGGCGGGGGACCAGGTGGTGCTGACAGCCCTGGAGACGGCGGCCCTCGGCGAGTTGGGGACGGGGGCGACGGTGTACCGGGTCGAGGACGGGAGCGTGGGCCCGGCGGTGGCCAACAGGAGCGGAGTGGACCCGAGGAGCGAATGACGACAGAACGGATCGCAGACGGGGGGGCACAGAGCGCCGAGTACACGGCGGAGCAGATCCGGGTCCTGGAGGGGCTCGAGGCGGTCCGGACTCGACCGGCCATGTACATCGGCGGAACGGGGGCCGAGGGCCTCCACCACCTGGTCTACGAGGTGGTGGACAACAGCGTGGACGAGGCGCTGGCCGGCCACTGCACCCAGATCGAGGTCACGGTCCACCTGGACAACAGTGTGACCGTGGTGGACGACGGCCGGGGGATCCCCGTGGACGTGCACAAGGAGACGGGGCTGCCGGCTCTGGAGGTGGTGCTGACGAAGCTCCACGCAGGCGGGAAGTTCGACGACAAGGCCTACAAGGTGGCTGGGGGCCTGCACGGGGTGGGGGTGTCGGTGGTGAACGCCCTCTCCGAGTGGCTGGAGGTGGAGGTCCACCGGGAGGGAAAGGTCTACCGCCAGCGCTACGAGCGGGGCAAGCCGGCGACGGCCCTGGAGGTCACGGGAAAGACCCGGCGGCACGGCACGCGCATCCGCTTCATGCCCGACGGAGAGATTCTCGAGGAGCGGACCTTTAACCTGGACACCCTGGCCAACCGGCTCCGGGAACTCTCGTTCCTCACCAAGGGCCTCCGCATCACCCTCACGGACGAGCGGGCCGACGAGAAGCGGGAGTTCTTCTACAAAGGGGGGATCGTCTCCTTCGTGGAGCACTTGAACAAGAACAAGACGGTGCTCCACGCGAGGCCCATCTACATCGTGCAGGAGCGGAATGGCACCCTGGTCGAGGCGGCGATCCAGTACAACGACGGCTACGCGGAGAATGTCTTCGCCTACGCCAACAGCATCAACACGCACGACGGGGGGAGCCACCTCATCGGGTTCCGGGCGGCCCTGACCCGCACCCTGAACACCTACGCGACCGCGCATGACCTCCTCAAGACCCACAAGACGGGGCTCACGGGGGATGATGTTCGGGAGGGGCTGACGGCGGTCATCTCGGTGAAGCTCCGCAACCCGCAGTTCGAGGGCCAGACGAAGGCCCGGTTGGTCAACACCGAGGTGAAGGGGATCGTGGAGCAGGCCGTCAACGAGAAACTGGGGGAATACCTGGAGGAAAACCCCCCCGTTGCCCGAAAGATCATCGAGAAAGCGGTGGACGCGGCGCGGGCCCGGGAGGCGGCACGGAAGGCGAGAGAATTGGTCCGCCGCAGGGGGGCGCTGGATGGTGACTCCCTCCCGGGGAAACTGGCGGACTGCGCCGAGCGGGATCCGGCTCTGTCGGAGTTGTTTATCGTCGAGGGGGACTCGGCCGGCGGCTCGGCCAAGCAGGGGCGGGACCGGCGCTTTCAGGCGATCCTGCCGCTGAAGGGGAAAATCCTGAACGTCGAGAAGGCCCGATTCGACAAGATGCTCTCCAGCGCCGAGATCCGGACGCTCATCACGGCTCTGGGGACGGGGGTGGGGAGCGAGGACTTCGACCTGAAGCGGGCCCGCTACCACCGGATCATCATCATGACCGACGCGGACGTGGACGGGGCCCACATCCGCACTCTGCTCCTCACCCTCTTCTTCCGGCAGATGAAGGAACTGGTGGAGACCGGCTACCTGTACATTGCCCAGCCCCCCCTCTTCAAGGTGAAGAAGGGAAAGGTGGAACGGTACCTGAAGGACGAGCGGACGTTGGAGGAGTTCCTGCTGGATCTGGCGGTGGAGGGGTTCCGGGTAGCAGGGGCCGGGATGGGGCAGGCACTGGCCGGCCAGCGCCTCCAGGCCCTGCTGCGGCGAGCGATCGCCTTCGAGGGGCTGGCCAGGCGCCTGGAGCGGCGGGGGAAGCAGCCCGACCTCGTCCGGGCCCTGGTGGCGGCCCGGGGGAGTGCCACGGAGCCGCTGAAGACGAAGGCGGCCGCCACCGGCTACCTCCATGAGGTCCAGCGACTCTTGAGGCCCGCGCTGCCCCGGCTGGGGGGGGCGGTGGAGGCCCGGCTGGAGGAGGACGAAGAGCACGCCTCCCACCGCTTCGTCTTCCTCCTGGGCCGCGAGGGGGCGGAGGGCCAGATGGTCGCCGACGAGGCCCTCCTGGCGAGCCCCGAGTTCAAGGAGCTGGTCCACCTGCACCCGGGCCTCGAGCCGCTCGGGCAGCCCCCGTATCGGATCGAGGGGGGGGACGGGGGAGCCGAGGCGGGCTCGCTCCGGGAGCTGATCGAGCGGATCATGGCCGAGGTGAAGAAGGGGATTACCATCCAGCGGTACAAGGGCCTCGGGGAGATGAACCCGGAGCAGCTGTGGGAGACCACGATGAACCCCGAGAGCCGGACCCTCCTGCAAGTGAAGATCGAGGATGCGGTGCAGGCCGACGAGATCTTCACCGTGCTCATGGGGGAGGCGGTGGAGCCGCGCCGCGACTTCATCGCGAGCCACGCCCATGACGTCCGCAACCTCGACATCTAGCCGCGCGAGGACGGGGTAATGCCCGAGGAGATCCGGGGTCAGGGCACACCACCGCCGGTGCAGCCGTTGCGCGGGATCGGCGAGGTCCGCCCCATCGACATCCACGAGGAGATGCGGCGGTCGTATCTCGATTACGCGATGAGCGTGATCATCGGGCGGGCGCTCCCCGATGTCCGGGACGGGCTGAAGCCGGTCCAGCGGCGCATCCTGTACGCCATGTGGGAGAACGGGCTGCGGCCCGGCGCCCGGTTGCGGAAGTCGGCGGCCGTCGTCGGGGAGGTGCTGAAGAGTTTCCACCCCCACGGCGATGTCGCGGTCTACGACACCATGGTCCGCTTGGTGCAGGACTTCTCCCTCCGGTACCCCCTGATCGAGGGGCAGGGGAACTTCGGCTCCGTGGATGGGGACGCGGCGGCGGCCTACCGGTACACGGAGGTGAGGCTGGCGCGAATCGCCCAGGAGATGCTGGCAGACATCGAGAAGGACACGGCGGACTTCGTCCCGAACTTCGACGAGACCCTTCTGGAGCCCACCGTGCTCCCGGGCCGCCTCCCGAACCTCCTGGTGAACGGCGCCACGGGGATCGCGGTGGGGATGGCGACCAACATCCCCCCCCACAACCTGGGTGAGATCCTGGACGGCGCCCTGCTTCTGCTGGAGGACCCGGAGACCTCGCTCGAGGCGCTGATGGAAAAGGTCCAGGGGCCGGACTTCCCCACGGGGGCGATCATCAACGGGCGGGGCGGCATCCTGGAGGCCTACCGGACCGGTCGGGGTCTCATCCAGATGCGGGCCCGGGCGGGCAAGGAGCCGGTCCGGGGCGGCAAGGAGAACATCATCATCTCGGAACTCCCGTTCCAGGTGAACAAGGCGAAACTGATCGAGCGGATCGCCGAGTTGGTCCGGGAGCGGAAGGTCGAGGGGATCGCGGACCTGCGGGACGAGTCCGACCGGGAGGGGATGCGGATTGTCCTCGAACTCAAGCGGGACGAGGACGCCCGGCCGATTCTGAACCAACTGTACCGCTATACGGCCATGCAGTCCACCTTCGGGGTGATCATGCTGGCGCTGGTGGACAACCAGCCCAAGGTCTGCACGCTGCGGGAGCTGCTCCAGCACTTCCTCCAGCACCGGCGGGACGTGGTGGTCCGCCGGACCCGCTTCGAGCTGCGCAAGGCGGAGGAGCGGGCCCACATCCTGGAGGGGTACCGGATGGCCCTGGACCGTCTGGACGAGGTCATTACCCTCATCCGGAACGCTCCAACCGTTGACGAGGCCCGCGTCGGTCTGGTGCAGCGCTTCGGCATGAGCGTGATCCAGGCCCAGGCCATCCTGGATCTCCGATTGCAGCGCCTCACGGGCCTCGAGCGCCAGAAGATCCTGGAGGAGTACCGCGAGGTGCTCCAGACGATCGAAAGGCTGCGGGCGATCCTCCAGAGCGAGGGCCTCCTGCGCCAGCTCATCCGAGAGGAACTCGTCGCGCTGAAGGATCAGTACGCGGACCAGCGCCGGACCGCGATCCTGGAGGAGCAGCCAGAGCTTCAGTTCGAGGACCTCGTGGCGGACGAGGAGATGGTCATCACCGTCTCTCACCAGGGGTACGTCAAGCGCAGCCCGCTCGGCATCTACCGGGCGCAGCGGCGGGGCGGGAAGGGCTCGACCGGCATGGTGACGAAGGAGGAGGACTACGTCGAGCACCTCTTCGTGGCCTCTACCCACTCCTCCCTGCTGTTCTTCACGGACCGGGGGAAGGTCCACTGGGTGAAAGTCCACGAGGTCCCCCAGGCTGGCCGGGCGGCCAAGGGGAAGGCGGCCGTGAACCTCTTGGAGCTCGAGCCGGGGGAGACGATCACCACGCTGATCCCGATCCGCAAGGTCGAGGTCGGCCGCTACCTCATGATGGCCACGCGGCGGGGGATCGTGAAGAAGACGGAACTGGCGGCATACGGGAACCCCCGGGCCGCCGGCATTATCGCGCTGACGTTAGACGAGGGAGACCGGCTGATCGCCGTCGAGTTGACCCGCGGGACGGACGAGGTCTTCCTCGGGACCCGGCAGGGGCAGGCCATCCGCTTCAAGGAGGAAGAGGCCCGGCCGATGGGCCGAACCGCGCGCGGGGTGATCGGGATCTCCCTCGAGGAGGGGGATGAGGCGGTGGGGATGGAGATCGTCTCCGAGGGGGCGACGATTCTCACGGTGACGGAGCGGGGCTACGGCAAACGGTCCGACCTCGGTGAGTACCGGCTCCAGGGGCGGGGCGGGAAGGGGATCATCAATATCCGCGTGACGGAGAAGAACGGTCCGGTGGTCGGCGTCAAGAAGGTGACCGACGAGGACGGCCTGATGATGATCTCCCAGGAGGGGAAGATCACCCGGCTGAACGTGCGGGACGTGAGCGTCATCGGGCGGGCCACGCAGGGGGTCCGGCTGCAGGGGCTGGAGGCCGGCGACCGGGTGGCGGACATCACGCGCCTCGTCACCGAGGAGGTGGAGGAGAACGGCGGGGGGCCGACCCCTGCGGGCGGGCCGGGGGAGCCTCCCGAGGCTGCGGAGGGTCCCGCCTCGGCTTGACCGTCCCCCGGGCCGGTGCTAGGGTATTCCCCCTTTGGGGGTGGGACTGGCGTGCTGGATCCGCGGATCATCCGGGAGAAGCCGGAGTGGCTCCGGCAGAAGGTCAGGGATCGGGGCGTCCCGTTCGACGTGGATGGCCTGCTGAACCTGGAGGCGGAGCGGCGGCGCCTGCTCGCCGAACTGGAGCGCCTGCGGGCGCGCAAGAACGCCCTCTCAGAGGAGATCGGGAGGCGGAAGCGGGCCGGGCAGGACGCGGCGACGCTCGTGGCGGAGTCGGCCGGGATTGACCCGGCGCTGAAGGGGCTGACAGAGCAGCAGCGGAAGGCGCAGGAGCAGTTTGATGCGCTCCTCCTCATGGTCCCCAATCTCCCCCACGATTCGGTGCCGGTTGGGGCCGACCCGGCCGCAAACCGGGAGGTCCGGCGGTGGGGGAAGCCACGGGAACTCGCCTTTACGCCAAAGCCACACTGGGAGCTGGGGGAGGCGCTGGGGATCCTGGACTTCGAGCGGGGGGCGCGGCTGGCCCAGACCCGCTTCGCCGTCCTGACGGGGGCGGGCGCGAGGCTCGAGCGTGCGCTGATGAACTTCATGCTGGACCTGCACACCCGGGAACACGGCTACACGGAAGCCGCTCCACCGCTCCTGGTGAACGCGGCCGCGATGACGGGCACGGGGCAACTGCCGAAGTTCGAGGAGGAACTGTTCAAGACCCAGGAGGGGCTCTACCTGATCCCGACAGCGGAAGTTCCCCTCACGAACCTGCACCGGGGGGAGATCCTGCCACCGGGCGCGCTGCCGAAAAAGTACACGGCCGCCACCCCGTGCTTCCGGCGGGAGGCCGGCTCCTACGGGAAGGACACCCGGGGCCTGATCCGCCAGCACCAGTTCAACAAAGTGGAGCTGGTCTGGTTCACGGAGGCGGGAGGGTCCTACGGGGCCCTGGAGCGACTGACCGCCGACGCCGAGGAGGTTCTGCGGCGCCTCGAACTGCCGTATCGGGTCGTCGCCCTCTCGACCGGGGATCTGGGGTTCGCGTCGGCCAAGACCTACGATCTGGAGGTCTGGCTGCCGGGGCACGGCGATTTCCGGGAGATCTCCTCGTGCAGCAACTGCGAGGACTTCCAGGCGCGCCGGGCGGAGATCCGGTACCGCCCGCATCCGAAGGCCGTACCGGAGTATGCCCATACCCTGAACGGCTCCGGGCTGGCGGTCGGGCGGACCTGGATCGCCCTCCTGGAGAACTTCCAGGAAGCCGATGGGAGCGTGACGATCCCGGATGCCCTGCGGCCCCACCTGGACGGGGAGAAGCGTCTCGCGCCCCGGTAGCGGGCCGCGGAGCCACGGGGAGGGGTGGCCGAGTGGTTGAAGGCGGCGGTCTTGAAAACCGCAAGGCGCAAGCCTCGGGGGTTCGAATCCTCCCCCCTCCGCCAGTGCCGCCCCTACCCCCGTTTTGGCAGCAGGAATCTGCTCGGAGAGGTGACCGAGCGGCCTAAGGTGCTCGCCTGCTAAGCGAGTCTACGTCGAAAGATGTAGCGGGGGTTCGAATCCCCCCCTCTCCGCCATGCGCCGTAGCGCGACAGAACGCTGCGCCCATAGCTCAGCTGGATAGAGCGACAGACTACGAATCTGTAGGCCAGAGGTTCGAATCCTCTTGGGCGCACCATTTGAGGGGTGCCGGCAACTCGGCGCCCCGATTGGCTTTCTAGGCCCCCGGACCGCCTCCCTGCCGACTGGCATACGTCTTGCCATTCTCCCCTTCCACGCGCTCACGCTGCCCGGAAACCGGCCGCAGCGGCCTGATGAGGGAGAGTGGTGGAACGGTTGCAATGGGGTCCCTGGCCACCTGAAGACGAAGATCGCCTGCCGGACGGCCCCGGGGTCCTCGTGCTCGGCGACCGGGCCCGGCGGATCCTCTACATCGCCGCCACCGCAAACCTGCGAGCAGCCCTGGAGCCCGAAGGTGAGCGGGCGCAGGGGACGCTGGTGAATGGGCAGTGGCTTCCCAGGGGGGCGCGGGAGGCCGCGGCCGTGCTCCATTGGGAGGAGACGCCGGACCCGGAGGCTCGCCGCCTGCGCCTGGTGGAGACGTATGCGGCCGCGAACGGGGACTCCTACCCTCCCTTCAACCGCCGGCATCCCCGGTACCCCGCCCGCCACCCGGCCTCCTGTGGGGTCCCAAAGGGCTCCTCGGTCCTGCACATTCCGGGGGAGAGCACAGACTTCAGCCAGGGGGGATTGGGGGTTCTCCTTCCCGCCCCGATCCCGTTCCAGACGCCGGTTACCGTGCAGCTTCAGCTCCCCAGCGGCCCTCTTGAGGCCCTGGGCCTTGTCCTGTGGTCGGCACCGCAGGGGGACCGGACGCGCGTCGGCATCGAGATTTACACCCCCCTCGGCCTGGGGGGTCGCGTCCGCTGGGCCCGGCACTTGGAAAGCCTCGCCACCTCAGCCTGACATCCCGCTAGCCCCCTGCCACCGTTGCCGGCCTCTCCCCGGTGTGCTAGATTCACGGTGTTTTTCCCGCGCGGAGGCAGGCCCCGTGTTTCGCGACGCGGACGACCGGTTCATGCTGGTTGCGCTGGAGGAGGCGCGCCTCGCGGCTGCGGCCGGAGAGGTACCGGTCGGCGCCGTCGTGGTCCTGGGGGAGCGGATCCTGGCGCGAGAACATAACGCTCCGATCGGCCTAGCTGACCCGACCGGCCATGCGGAGGTGCTCGCTCTCCGGAGCGCGGCCGCCAGGGCCGGCAACTACCGCCTGCCGGGGGCCGCACTGTACGTGACGGTGGAACCCTGCGCCATGTGCGCCGGGGCGCTCCTCAACGCCCGGGTTTCCCGGCTGATCTATGGAGCCCCGGACCCGAAGGCCGGCGCCGTTGCCTCCCGCCTTCGGCTCCTGGAAGTGCCGGGTCTCCCCCACCGGGTGGCGGTGACAGCGGGGCTCCGGGGGGAGGAGTGTGGCGCGCTCCTCCGCGATTTTTTTCAGGCGCGCCGGGCCGCCGCCGGGTAGAATGGGACCCGGAGGGGTGGCCGAGCGGCCGAAGGCGATCGATTCGAAATCGATTAGGGGGGCTCAAACCTCCCTCGGGGGTTCAAATCCCTCCCCCTCCGCCACGGGGCCACGCGCGGCCCGGCCCCGGTGGACGGCTCCCGACCCCGACAGACATGTGCGGAGAGGTGTCCGAGTGGCCGAAGGAGCACGCCTGGAGAGCGTGTATGGGGGTAACCCCATCCCGGGTTCGAATCCCGGCCTCTCCGCCATCGCGCCTGCCTCGGCGGGGAGCAGGAGGGATGTATGGCGCTGTCCCTGGTACATCTCAAGACGCTGTACGCCTTTAACGCCTGGGCCCGGGGGCGGATGCTGGATGCCGTGGGGGCGCTGGATGGAGTGGCCTATCGGAAGGATCTCGGGAATAGTTTCGGCTCGGTGCACGGGACGGTCGTCCACATCCTCGGCGCGGAGGAGTTGTGGCTCAAGCGCTGGCACGGGGAGTCCCCCACGTCGCTGGTCTCGGCCGACACCTTCGCCTCCTTCCCTGAGGTTCGGCGGCGCTGGGACGACCTGGAGATCGAGTTGCAGCGCTTCCTGGCGGCTCTCACCGAGGAGACCGTCCTGCGGGTCATCCGGCACCGGGACACCCGGGGCAACGCTTACGCCACTCCGCTCTGGCAGATGATGCAGCACGTGGTGAACCACTCGACGTACCACCGGGGTCAGGTCACGACGATGCTCCGGCAACTCGGGGCAAGGCCGGTCGCCACCGACTTGATTACGTACTACCGGCAGCAGGCCGGGCAGGAGAAGCCGGTCTGAGCCGATCCGGTTGGCCGTGCTAGACGGGGAGGTAGCGGTGCCCTGTACCCGCAATCCGCTATAGCGGGGTCGAATTCCTGCCCGAGGTCGCGCGTCCCGCGGTCCGAGCAGGCGGGCCGGAGCGTTGAGGGCCGGGTCCCGCGCAGGGCGGGTCCACAAACCCCGCCAGGTCCGGAAGGGAGCAACGGTACGTGGCCCCCCGCCGGTGCCGCGGGGACACTCGGCCGGAGCCACCGACCCGCCGCGCCGCCCGCGTGACCCGATCGACGGCAGGTGCACGGCCAGCTCTTCTCTCTCACACCGATGTCCTACCAGGTTCTCGCCCGGCGCTGGCGTCCCCAGACCTTTGACCAGGTCGTGGGACAGGAGCCGGTCACTCGGACGCTCCGCAACGCCCTGAGCAGCCGGCGCCTGGCCCACGCCCTCCTCTTCGCCGGCCCCCGCGGCGTGGGGAAGACCACTACCGCCCGCCTCGTCGCCAAGGCCCTCAACTGCGAGAAAAGCCCGGGGCCCGATCCTTGCAATGCGTGCGCCGCCTGCCAGGAGATCGCCCTCGGCACCTCGGTGGACTGCATCGAGATTGACGCCGCCACCCACACGGGCGTGGACCACGTCCGGTCTCTTCAGGAGCAACTGGCGTACCACCCGATCCGGGGCAAGTCCAAGGTCTACATTGTGGACGAGGTCCACATGCTCTCCGCCGGGGCCTTCAACGCTCTGTTGAAGACGCTGGAGGAGCCCCCGCCGAACGTCCTGTTCATCCTGGCCACCACCGAGCCCCACAAGGTCCCGGCCACGATCCAGTCCCGGTGCCAGCGCCACGACTTCCGGAAGATCGGGCCCGACCAGATCCGGGAGCGTCTGGCCGCGATCGGCCAGGCGGAGGGGGTCCGACTCGACGAGGATGCCGTCGCGTTGCTTGCCCGGGCCGCGGACGGGAGCCTGCGGGATGCCCAGAGCCTCCTGGACCAGGTGATCGCCTACTGTGGCACCGAGATCGGCGGGCAGGCGGTTGCGACGCTCCTGGGTCTGGTGGCCTCGGACGCGCTCTTCGCCGCCGCAGGGGCCCTTGCGGAGGGGGCGGCCGGACGGCTCCTGGAGCTGGTGGAGGAGATGAGTCGCCGCGGGAACGACCTGCGCCTCTTCGCGGGCGAACTGCTCGGGCACTTCCGCAACCTCCTGGTGGTGAAGGTGACGGGGAGCGCGCGCCAGCTCCTGGGTCTGGCTCCCGCCGACTTCGAGCGGACGGTAACGCAGGCGGAGGCCTTCACTGTCCCCCGTCTGGAGGTGCTCCTGCACCTCCTCGGGCAGGCCGAGGCGGAGATGCGCCGGAGCGGGTATCCCCGCTATGCGCTGGAGGTGGCGCTGGTTCGGATGGCGGAGACCGCCGCGGCACCCGCCCTGGATGACCTCATCCGGCGGCTCGCGGACCTCGAGGCCCGCCTGGGAGTCGGGGGGGTGGCGGCGCCTGTCCCGGCCGCTCAGCCCACCCTCTTCCAAGAGGCAGCTCCCGTGCCGCCGCGCCCGAGCCGGGCCAGCGCTACGCCCCCGGTTCCCCCGGCGGCCCCGAGCCCCGTCCCACCCCTCCCGAACCCATCCCGGCCGGCGCCGGTCGGGCAGGCCCCGGCTCCCGCGGGGGAGCCGGCGGAGCGGGGGGCCGCCGCCCGCGACCTTCCGATGACCCCCTCGGGGGGTCCCGATCCGGGCGCCGCCTGGGCGGATGCCAAGCGCCGGCTCGCCCGGCAGAAGCGGCTGGCCACGCTCCTCGAGGAGGTCCAGGAGGTCCGCCTGGAGGAGGAGACTCTCGTCCTGGTCTTCCCCGACGGGAACACCTTCTCCCGGATGACACTGGAGGATCCGGAGAATCGCCGACTCGTGGGCGGCGCCGTCGAGGGGGCCTTCGGCCGCCGGCTTGCGGTCGAGTATCGCTTCCTGTCTGCGCCGCCGCGCGCCGCCTCGCCCGGTCGGCCACCCGAGCCGGAGGGCGCCCATCGGGCCCCGCCGGCGGACCCGGCGAGCCACCCGCTGGTGCAGGAGGCCCTCCGCCTCTTCGGCGGGCGTCTTCTCCCGCCGGATCGCCGCGCGGGGGGTGTCCCCTTCTAGCGGGGCGCGGGGCTCCCCGCGCCCCCGGAGTGGCGCATGAAGGATTTCACCAACCTCATGAAGCAGGCCCAGCGGATGAAGGCCGAGCTGGAGCGCCTCCAGGGCGAGGCGGCCACCAAGCGGGTGGAGGGGACGGCGGGCGGCGGCATGGTGACCGTCACGGTGGACGGGCGCGGCGAGGTGGTGGCGGTCCGGATTGACCCCGAGGTGGCCGCCGCGGCCGACCGGGAGATGCTCCAGGATCTGATCGTGGCCGCCACCAACGAGGCCCTGCGGAAGGCGCGCGAGGTGATGAACGCCGAGATGGCGAAGCTCGCCGGCGGCATGGGCCTCCCCGGCCTCTTCTGAGCGCGGCCCGTGCCACCAAAATACGCCCCCACCCTCGTTCACCTCATTGACGTGCTGATGCGACTCCCCGGCATCGGCCCCAAGACAGCCCAGCGCCTGGCGTTCTATCTCCTGAAGGTCCCCCGCGAGGAGGCCACGGCCCTCGCCGAGGCGATCGTGGACCTCAAGGAGAAGACCCGCCTCTGCGAGGTCTGCTTCAATGTGGCAGAGGAGGCCCGCTGCCCCATCTGTCAGGACGGCAGCCGGAACCGGAGTGTCATCTGCGTGGTGGAGGAGGCCAACGACCTGATGGCGATCGAGCGGACGGGAGAGTTCAAAGGGCTCTACCACGTCCTCCAGGGCTCCCTCTCGCCGCTGGAGGGGCGCGGTCCGGATACCATCCTGGCGAAGGAACTTCTGCACCGCCTGGCGGGGGGGGAGGTCCAGGAGATCATCCTGGCCACGAACCCGAACGTGGAGGGGGACGCGACAGCCCTCTACCTGAAGCGGCTCATCCACCCCCTCGGGGTCCGGCTGACCCGGCTCGCGCACGGCCTGCCGGTGGGGGGGGACCTGGAGTACGCGGACGAAGTCACGCTGGCCCGGGCGCTGGCCGGGCGCCGGGAGCTGGGATAGGCGTCCGGGAACGGGACTTGCAGTCCCAGGCAAGTTCGGGAAACCCACGTGGGGACACGGCTTGTAACCTCCTCTCCCGTATGGTATAAGGCTCCGACCGGTCCCCCGGGGCGGCCAAGCGGAGGACTGCGGCTTTTATGTCAGGAGGCGAAGGAGGGATCGTGCCGCCGGGCAGGCCGAACCTCATCATCCTGGATGAGGATTTTAAGCGGATCAATGCCTGCCTCCTCCGTCTGGGCCAGGAGGCCCGCAGCAAGGCGGTTTTTCTCGTTGACAAAAACGGGCAGCTCATCTCCTCCCAGGGGGAGACGGCCGGGTTGGACACGGCGTCGCTTGCGTCCCTGACCGCCGGCAACATCGCGGCCACCGGCGGCCTCGCCCAAGTCCTCGGGGAGAAGGAGTTCTCCATCCTCTTCCACGAGGGGGAGCGGGACAACCTCCACATCTCCGTCATCAGCCAGCGGGTCATCCTGGCGGTGATCTTCGACAGCCGGACCTCGCTGGGCTTAGTTCGCCTGCGCGTCAAGAAGGCCTCGGAGGAGTTGACTCGCATCTACGCCGACATCTTGGAGAAGGCGGACCAGGACGGCGGGCAGGCCTGGGCCACCTTTGCGGCGCAGTTCGCGCAGGTCACCGACGAGGATATCGAGAACCTGTTCGGGAGGGCCTAGGTCGAGCGATGTCCTTCATCAACTATTCGGCACGGGAGATCAACTGCAAGCTGGTCTACTACGGGCCGGGCCTCTGCGGGAAGACCACCAACCTCCAGCACATCTACAAGCGGGTGGCCCCGACCTCGAAGGGCAAGCTCATCTCCCTGGCCACGGAGACGGAGCGGACCCTCTTCTTCGACTTCATGCCCCTGCAACTGGGCGAGATCCGCGGCTTCAAGGTGCGCCTCCACCTGTACACCGTTCCCGGACAGGTCTTCTACGACGCCAGCCGGAAGCTGATCCTCAAGGGGTCGGACGGGATCGTCTTCGTCGCCGACTCCCAACTGGAGCGGATGGAGTCCAATATCGAGAGCCTCCAGAACCTGGAGCAAAACCTGGCGGAGCAGGGCCTCGTGCTGGAGAAGATGCCGTTCGTGATCCAGTACAACAAGCGGGACCTCCCCAACGTCGTGAGCATCGAGGATCTCCAGCGGGCGCTCAACTCCCGCAACGTCCCCTGGTTCGAGGCGGTCGCGACCACCGGCGTCGGGGTCTTCGAGACCCTGAAGTCCATCGCCAAGAC
>CAZRDA010000002.1:0-27251 GCA_964598715.1 uncultured bacterium
AGAGGGCGTCGGCATCAGAGTGCCCCTCGAGGCCGTGGGGAAACGGCACCGTCACCCCGCCCAGGACGAGGGGCCGGCCCGGGACCAGGCGGTGGATGTCCCAGCCCACCCCGACCCGCATCACCCCTCCCCCTGCGCCGCCAGCAGCCGGGCGGCCACCTCCAGATCGGCCGGGTGGGTCACCTTGATGTTCTCGGGGCTTCCGGGCACCAGCGTCACCGGCCGCCCCAGCCGCTCGACGAGGGCCGCATCGTCCGTCCCCAGGAACCCGTCCGCCGTCGCCGCGGCGTGCGCCTCCAGGATGATGCTCCGGGCGAATGCCTGGGGCGTCTGGGCGATCCAGAGGCTCTCGCGCGGGAGGGTCCGGACGATTCGGCCGTCCGGCCCCGCCTCCTTCACGGTCTCCGTGGCCGGGATGGCCGCCACCGCGGCGCCGTCCCGGGCGGCCGCCTCCACCGTCGCCCGCACGACGCCGACCGGCACGCAGGGGCGGGCGGCATCGTGCACCAGCACCAGGTCGGTCCCGGGCGGCAGCGCCTGGAGGCCCGCCCGGACGGACGCCTGCCGCACCGCCCCGCCGGGGACGATCCGGGATGCCGCCGGCAGCCCGTATGCGGCCACCACGGCCTTCGCGCAGGTCTCCTCGCTTCCGGGGGGGACCACCAGGACGTAGGCGTCGATGACCTGGGAGCAGGCGAGGCGGAGGAGCGTGCGGGCGAGAAGGGGAATCCCCCCCACGAGGAGGAACGGCTTGGCCACCGATCCCCCCATCCGGACGCCCGTCCCCGCGGCGGGGATCACAGCCGTGACATGCATCGGCGCTGGGCGCCCCGGTGGGAGGGGACCACCCTCAGGCCGCCTCCGCCTCCTCCTTCAGCCGGGAGAAGATCATGCGGCCCGCTGTGGTCTGGAGGACTGAGGTGACGCGGACATCAATGGTCTGGCCGATGTGGCGGCGGCCGTTGTCAATCACCACCATGGTGCCGTCGTCGAGGTAGGCGATGCCCTGGTTATACTCCTTCCCCTCCTTCAGGACGTAGACCCGCATGTCCTCGCCGGGCAGGACCACGGGCTTGAGGGCATTGGTCAGCTCGTTGATGTTCAGCACCGGGACCCCTTGCAACTCGCACACCTTGTTCAGGTTGAAGTCGTTGGTGACCACCTTCGCGCTGAGGGCCTTGGCCAGGGCCACGATCTTGCCGTCCACCTCCCGGATCTCCGGGAAGTCCTTGTCGTGGAGCCTCACCTGGACCTGGGAGTCCTTCTGCATCTTCTGGAGGATATCGAGGCCGCGCCGGCCCCGGTTCCGCTTGAGGGGGTCGGAGGAGTCCGCGATGTGCTGGAGCTCCCGGAGGACGAACTGGGGGATGATGAGCGTCCCCTCGACGAATCCGGTCTCGCAGATGTCGGCGATGCGCCCGTCAATGATGACGGAGGTGTCCAGGATCTTGTCGGACTCCACCCGGGGCTGCTCCTTGAACGCCCGGAGGAACGCTACGAGGTCCACCCCCTGTCCCTTCTCCACCGCCAGGGTCGCCCCCACGTAGAGACAGAGGAGGACCAGCAGGATCTGCACGCTGGAGGCGATGGGGAGCGGCAGGGCGGCGAGCGGACCCCCCAGGGCGGACAGGAGGAGGAGGGCGAAGACCAGCCCGAGGAAGACCCCGAGGAGGGCACTGACGATGACCCGCGGCGCGGCCTTCCGAAGCCCCACTTCCAGGAGGAGCGAGGCGCCGCCGAAGGTCAGGCCCAGCACGATCCCCTGCCACGGCGCCGCCTCCCCCCGCCCCATCAGGGCACCGGAGGCCCACCCCACCGCGCCGCAGAGGACCACGTACACCGCCCGGACCATCAACTCGCTCATGCCGGCCGACCCCCGTCTGTCGTGGACGGCGGCACCACCCCCGAGCGCGGCCTTATGCGGTGGCGATGGTGCGATCCACCATCCGGCCTGCCTCCCCCTCGTCAATCCCGGCCGCGTGGGAGATCTCGCTCACGAGGAGCTGCCGGACGGTCTCGAGCATCTTCTTCTCGCCGAAGGAGAGGGTGCGGTCCTTCTGGAGGAGGACCAGCTTGCGGAGGACCAGGGCGACCTCGTACAGGGACCCCGACTTGATCCGTTCCTGGTGGTCCTTGTAGCGCCGGTTCCAGTTCGGGAGGATCTCCAGGTCGTTCCGCCGGAGGATGGCCATCACCTTCGGGACCTCGGCCCGGCGGATGACCTCCCGGAGACGGACCTGCTCCGCCTTCCGGGTCGGGACCATCACCCGAAGCCCGCTCCCAAGGACCCGAAGGACATAGAAGGCCTGCCGCCGCTCGCCGGAGACCACCTTCTCCTCGATGGCCTCAATGCGCGCGACCCCGTGCGTGGGGTAGACCACCTTCTCGCCGATAGAGAAAAGTGCGGGCATACCCGCTCTGCCCTCCGTTCTCATCGAATCTACTCGACGAGAGTACCAGACCGACCCGGAGCAGTCAACGAGTTATTTCCCCGGGAAGAGCGCGTCGGGGAGCGCCGCGAGGCGCCGGAGGCCCTCCAGGAGCAGCCCCGGCGGCGCGGGCGCGGCGGCGTCGGCGGCGGGCAGCAGCGCGCGCGTAAACCCGAGGCGGGCCGCCTCCGCCAGGCGGCGCGGGACCTGGCGGACGGACCGGACCTCCCCCGCCAGGCCCACCTCCCCGCAGCAGACCAGGCGCGGATCCACCGGCCGGTTGCGCGCGCTGCTCACGATGGCGGCGACGACGGCGAGGTCGGCGGCCGGCTCCGTCACCCGGAGCCCGCCGGCCACGCTCACGTACACATCCGATGGGCCCAGGGCCAGGCCCACGTGCCGCTCCAGCACCGCCAAGAGGAGGGCGAGGCGCTCCCGGTCCACGCCCCCCGCCACCCGGCGCGCCACGCCGAGGCCGGCCGGGGCCACCAGCGCCTGGATTTCGAGGAGCATGGGGCGAGTCCCCTCGAGTGCCGCCAGCACCGCTGAGCCCGGGGCCTGCTCCGGGCGCTCCCGGAGCAGCCGGGCGGAGGGGTTGGTCACCTCCACGAATCCCGCCCCCGTCATCTCGAACAGCCCCACCTCCTCGGTGGAGCCGAAGCGGTGCTTGAGAACGCGCAGGACGCGGTACGGCTGCGTCTGCTCCCCCTCGAAACTCAAGACCGTGTCCACCAGGTGCTCCAGGGACTTCGGCCCGGCCAGGGTGCCATCTTTCGTGACGTGGCCGATGAGCAGGACGCTCATCCCCGTCCGCTTGGCTACCCGCTGAAGGGCCGCGGCCGCCTCCCGGACCTGGCTGATCGTCCCCGGCCCCGACTGGAGGGCCTCCGCGGTCACCGTCTGGATGGAGTCCAGAATGAGCAGGTGGGGCCGGACCCTCTCCGCCTGGTCCAGGATCGCCTCCAGCCGCGTCTCGGTCAGGAGAAGCAACTCCTCGGCGAGGGCGGTGAGTCGCTCCGCCCGGCCCCGGATCTGGCCCGCCGACTCCTCGCCCGAAACGTAGAGGACCCGTCGCCCCCCCCGCGCCGCCGCCGCCGCCGCCTGCAGGAGGAGGGTGGACTTCCCGATGCCCGGCTCCCCCCCGAGCAGGAGCAGCGATCCCGGGATCAGGCCCCCCCCGAGCGCGCGGTCCAATTCCCCGAGGCCGACCGGGGCCCGGGGGGCGCCGTCGGCGGGGACGGCGGTGATGGGGAGCGGCGCCGCCCCCGCGTGCGCCGGGGTCGAGGCCCCGGCGCGGGCGACCGCCCGCTCCTCCAGCAGGCTGCCCCAGGCGCCGCAGTCGGGACACTTCCCCATCCAGCGCACGGTCTGGTAGCCGCACTGCTGGCAGACGAACGCCGTCCGCTCCTTGACCATCCGACGATCCTCCCCGCCACTGAAACCAACGGGCCGCCTGCGCGGCCACCCCCCCCTCCTCCGCCCGATACCCAGACAGGGCTGCGTCGGGGGGCAGCGGCCGCGCAGGCGGCCCCGGTAGGCACCCGGAGGGTCAGCAGAGAGTGCTACGGGAAGAAGACGCCGAGGGCGATCCCGATGGAGGAGAGCGCCCCCTGGTCCCGGAGCTGGTCCGCCGTTCTCCCCAGTTTCCGGAACCCGTCCTTCGCGCTGTAGAAGAGGGAATCGTCCGTGACCAGTTTGCCCAGGGTCCCCTCCCCCTGCTCCACCCTCTTGATGATGCCGTTGAGGGAGGTGACCGCCTCCTTCGCCTGGTCGTAGAGTGCGTCGTCGTTGATGAGCCTCCCCAGCGTCCCGTTGCTATTCGTGAGGCGGTCGGCCACCCCCTGGAGGTCGCCCAGCGTCTTCTTCAGTTCGGTATAGAGGGAGTCGTCGTTGATGAGCTTGCCGACGGTCCCCTCCCCCCGCTCGACCTTCGTCGTGATCCGGTCCAGGTTGGCCGCGGTGTTCTTCAGGTTCGCGTACAGTCCATCGTCCCGGAGGAACTTCCCGAGGGCCCCCTCCCCGTTCTCGATCCGGGTGGTGAGGGAGGCGATGTTCCCGGTGGCCGTCTTCAGATCCCGGAAGAGGGTATCGTCGGTCAGGAGCTTCCCCAGCGTCCCCTCGCCCTTCTCCAGGCGCGTCGCCACCGTGCGGAGGCTCCCGATGGTCCCCGAAATCCCTTCCCGGTTCTCCTTCAGGAGCTCCGAGAGCTCTCCGAAGACCCGGTCCTGGTTCTCGTTGAAGGCGCGGGCCAGGTTCTGAATCTCCCCGGCCGCTTCGCTCACCTGGCCCACGACGTTCCCCAGGTCTCCCGCCGCCGCCGTCCGGATCTCCTCGCCGTCCTGGAGGGGCGGCGCGGTCGGCGTCCCGAAGGTGATGTCCACGTGGGTCCCCCCCAGGAGGGAACTGTGCTTGATGCTGGCGGTGGCGTCCTTCCGGATGAGGGTCCCCTGCCTCAGCCAGAGAAGCACCTGCACCTTCTGCTCCAGGGTCTCCAGGCTCGACACGGTCCCCACGTCCACCCCGGCCAGCTTGACCTGATCCCCCACCCGGAGCCCGGTGACGCGGTCGAATTGGGCCCGCAGACGGTAGCCCCGGTGGAACAGGCCCTCCCGCCCCACCATCTCCAGGACCCCCAACAGGATGACCAGCCCCAGGGCAAAGAACAGTCCAACCCGCTTCTCCGGTGACAGGGCCATCTTACATTCCTCCCATCCCCTTCGTCTGGGTCGTGATGAAGGCCCGGACCACCGGGTTTGCACTCCGGCGGATCTGCTCCGGCGTCCCCACCTCCACCAGCCTCCCCTCGTGGAGCATCCCCATCCGATCAGCCACGTAGCACCCCATGTTCAGGTCGTGGGTCACCACGACGGACGTGATCCGGAACCGCTGCTTCAAATCCACGATCGCCTCGGCGATGTGGTCCGTCATCACCGGGTCCAGCTCCGCCGTCGGCTCGTCGTAGAGCATGAGATCCGGGTCGGTGGCGAGCGCCCGGGCGATCGCCACCCGCTTGCGCATCCCCCCGGAGAGCTCGGAGGGCATGAGGTGCTTCTTGTCGGCCAGGCCGACCAGCGCCAGTTTCTCCGTCACGATCCGCTCGATGGCCCCGTCGTCCGCCACCCGGTGCTCCTTCAGCCAGAGCCCCACGTTCTCCCCGACGGTGAGCGAGGAGAAGAGGGCCGCGGACTGAAAGACCATCCCGATCCGGTACCGCTTGGGCTCCCCCGGATTCGCCAGCGGCGCCCCGTCAATCAGGATCTGCCCGCCGTCGGGCCGGATGAGCCCCAGCAGGTGCTTCAGGAGGACCGTCTTCCCGCAACCGCTCGCCCCGATGATGACGAAGGTTTCCCCGGCCCGAACCTCCAGGGTGAGGTCCCGCAGGACCTGGACGGGGCCGAAGGCTTTCGTCAGGCCCACGATCCGGATCCCGATGCCCCCGCGGGCCGGCTCCGCCGGAAGCGCCCCGGGTCCCGTGCGTGACACTTCCCCCATCCCCGCCGCCCACCTCCCGCCCCTCCATTGTACCGCTAAATGAGCAGCCGGGTAATCACGTAGTCAAAAATGAAGATGCAGATGAAGGAGAGGACCACCGCCCGGGTGACCGAGCGGCCCACTTCGCGCGGGCCCCCGCGCGTTTGCAGGCCGACGTAGCAGCAGATGATGGCCACCGTCACGCCGAAGACCATCGCTTTGACGAGGCCGTCCAGGACATCCCGGAACTCCATGAACTGGCGGAGGTTGTTGAAGAAGGTCGTGAACGAGACGTTGATGCTGGGGTTCACGGACCCCACGAGCGCCCCCCCGAACCAACCGAGGACATCCACGTATATGGTAAGGACCGGGACGGTGAGGAGGCTGGCCAGGACCCTGGGCATCACCAGGTAGCGGACCGGGTCAATGTCCAGCGTCAGGAGGGCGTCAATCTCCTCGTACACGCTCATCGCTCCGATCTCGGCGGCCATGGCCGACCCGACCCGTCCCGCCACGAGGAGCGAGGTCATGACGGGGCCCAACTCCTTGACCATGGAGAGGCCGACCAGCCCCCCGAGGTTCTCCTCGGCCCCCAGTTTTGCCAACTGGAACCCGCTCTGGAGGGACAGCACCCCGCCGATGAAGACGGCGGTCAGGGAGGCGAGGGGGAGTGTGGCGTTCCCGATCTCGGCCATCTGGGCCAGGATCTTGTCCGCGTTCCGCGGCGCGGCCCGAATCGCCCGCGCCGCCTGCCACAGGAGCAGCAGGACCTCCCCCACCGTCTGAATGGGGCGCATGAGGACAGCCCCGGTACCGGCGAGCAGCCCCGGCGGCCTCACGGCGTCGCCTCCGCTGGCGCCCCCCAGGTGATCCAGGGGAGGTACAGGAGCCGGAGGCCCCGGCGACCCGGAGCGGTGTGGAACTGGACCAGCCCGAGGAGGAGCCAGAGATCCCGGACCGGTCCGCCCGAACCCTCTTCGGCCCGGTACGCAATGATCGGGGCGACCTGCCAGGCGAGCAAGCCCTCGGCCTCCTCCCGGCGGTACAAGTTCCAGAGGAGGCTCGAAACCCTGTGCCCGTCCGCCCCCCGCTCGTACCGGTAGAGAGTCCAGAGGGGGGCCAGGCTCCGGCGGAGGGACGCATCCCGCGGGAAGAAGGTCTCCAGAAGGGCGAGGGTCTGGAACGTTGCCGCGTCCCCGTCCGCCTCGTAGAAGAACAGGGGCCAGGCGTCCACGCGGTGCCGGCTCCGCCCATCCCCCGGGTCCTCTTCGCGGGCGTTCTGCACCAGGTAAAACAGGATCCGCTGGCGGGTGAAGCTCCAGTCCTCCCGGTCTTGGCGCTCCACCAGGTAGAGGGGCCAGAGGATGAACTCATCGCTGCGAGTCCCGCGGACCGAGGTGCCGTAGAAGGGCCAGACCCGGGTGATCCGGCGGGTCTCCCCCCGGGTGATCCGGACGACGGGCCAGGGGAGGTCCCACTCCACGTACCCCTCCTGCCGGTCGGTGACCTTGCTGAAGAAGGGCCAGAGGATCGTGGTGTCGTCACGCTGCGGCGAACGGAGCAGGCTGTAGAAGGGGAAGAAGATCCGGATCCGCTTCGGGTTCTCGGTGTCCAGGTCCAGGTCCTGGGCGAAGCCGAGCGGCCAGAGGGTGAACGTTTTCTCGAAGCGCCCGGGCTGGACGTCCCGGCCGTAGAGCGGCCAGACCTGCCAGCCGGATCGCTCCGGGCCCGACCAGACCGCCACGAACGGGAAGGGCAGGTGGGTGGTCGTCAGGCCGTCCTTTTCGGTGCGGGCGTAGAGGGGGAAGAGGACGAAGAGAATTTCGTCCAGGTTGAACCGCTCCAGGAGGCGCCCACCCACGGGGAAGAAGGCGAAGTACCCGGGCCGCCCCGGGCTCTCGGCCTGCCAGAACAGGAACGGGTAGAGAGAGAAGTCGGAGGCCGTGGCCCCCTCCCGCCCCGGCGACTCCCTCTCGGTCCGCCGGAAGAGCGTGAAGAATCGCCAGTCCACGTCCTCCCGCTCCCGGCTATAGGCCCCCAAGGGGTAGAGGAGGTCGGCCTCCGTGCTGTCGTTTTCGCTATCCTTCTCGCGGAGAATGAGGGGCCTGAGCCCCAGGGTGCTCCGCGGCCCCTCCTCCCGGTACACACCCAGGGGGCCCAGGGCGCTCCACTCCACGGGGGAGCCCCCGGGGCCCTCCTGGCGATCCAGGAGGGGCCAGAGGTGAGGTCCCGTGGCCCCGGCCGGTTCGGCCGCGTGCAGGACCAGCCCGAGCGCGACAGCCGCCCAGCGCGAAATCCACCTCGGGCGCCCTCGCGTCCAGCCGGCGGCCCTCAGAGGGAGTCCCTCCGATCTTCTTTGGGTTCGAACCGGGTGAACTCCCGGAGGAAGATGAACGGGACGGAGCCGGTGGGACCATTGCGCTGCTTGCTGATGATGATCTCCGTGGTCCGGTCCTCCTCGAGGAGCTCCTCTCCCAGCCCGGCGACCTCGGTCTTTCTCGCCCGCTCCTGCGCCTCGTAGAACCCCTTCCGGTAGAGGAACGCCACCACGTCCGCATCCTGTTCGATGGCCCCGGACTCCCGCAGGTCCGAGAGCTGCGGGCGGGGCGGGGTCCGGGACTCCACGGCCCGGGAGAGCTGGGAGAGGGCCATGACCGGGACATTCACCTCCTTGGCCAATGCCTTCAGGCTCCGGGAGATCTCCGAGATCTCCTGCTGCCGGCTCTCCGTCCGGCCTCGCCCGCGGATGAGCTGGAGGTAATCCACGATGATGAGCCCCAACTTCCCCTCCGCCTTGAGCCGGCGGGCCTTGGCCCGGATCTCCAGGGTGGTGATGGCCGGGGTGTCGTCCACGTAGATGGGCATCTCCGACAGCCGCCCGGCGGCTTTGGTGAGTTCGGGCCAGTCGCGGGGGCCCAGCCTCCCGGTCCGGAGGCGGTGGGAGTCCACCCGACCCTCAGTGCAGAGCATCCGTTGCACCACCTGCTCCTTGGCCATCTCCAGGCTGAAGATGGCGACGGGAACGGGAGGGTCCTCCTTGGCCGCATTGGCCGCCACGTTGAGGGCGAACGAGGTCTTCCCCATGGAGGGACGCCCGGCCACGATGACCAGGTCGGCGGGCTGGAAGCCGGAGGTGAGCTCGTCCAGCCTCGGGAAGCCGCTGGGGACCCCGGTGATGTGGGCCTGGCGCTCGTAGAGGCGCTCGATGTGCTCGAAGGTCCCCTTGAGAATATCTTTCACCGCGACGAAGCCCCGGGAGACCTTCTCTTCGGAGATCTCAAATATCCGCCGCTCCGCCAGGTCCAGGACATCGTCCACGCTCTCCGCGCCCTCGAAGCCCATCCCGACCAGGTCGGTGGCCGTGGCGATCAGTTGGCGGAGCAGCGCCTTGTCCCGGACGATGCGGGCGTGGTAAGCGACGTTGGCGGCGGTGGGGACCGCCTCCAGGAGGGCGGCGAGCGCGGCGCCCCCCCCGACCGCCTCCAGGTCGCCCCGGCGGCGCAGCTCGTCGGTCATCGTGATGAGGTCCACCGGCTCGCTGCGGCCAAAGAGCGCAAGGGCGACCTCGAAGATGCGGCGGTGGGCGTCCCTGTAGAAGTGGTCCGGGCGGACGGCGTCAATGGCCTTGAGGAGGGCCTCGCCGTCCTGGAGAATGGCCCCCAGGACCGCGATTTCCGCCTCCAGGTTCTGGGGCGGGATGCGATCGGAACTCCCCTGCTGGATCGTCATGGGGGGGCGGGGGGCTTAGGCCCGGACGACCGTGACGCGCACTTCAACCGAGACGTCCCCGTGGAGCCGGACCGGCACCCGGAACTCCCCCGGCGCCTTGATCGGCTCCGGCAGGGCAATCCGCCTCCGATCCACCGGCACCCCCGCCTTCGCCAGTCCCTCGGCGATGTCGAGGGCCGTGACGGATCCGAAGAGGCGGTCCTGCTCCCCGGCGGCCCGGGGGAAGGTCAGGGTGACGCTCGTCAGGCGCTCCGCCTTCTCCCGTGCCTCCTGAAGCACCCGGTCGTGTCGCTTGGCGGCCCGGGCCTTGATCTGGGTCAGAGCCCGGAGATTGCCGGGGGTGGCCTCCACGGCGAGCCCTTGGGGGATGAGGAAGTTGCGGGCGTACCCCCCGGCCACCGTCACCCGGTCGCCCGCCTTCCCCAGTTTCTCCACGATCTCGAGCAGGATCACCGTGGTCTGCATTCCTCGGTCCTCCTGTGGCCGCCCGCGGCGGTCCCGCTACCGGGCGGCCCGCTCCCGTGGGCGGAATCCGCACCAGATATCAAAGAGGCCCAGCGCCGCGACTCCGAACGCCGTGAGCGGCTGGAGCAAGAGGAGCAGGAGGCCGAAGGCCCACAGCCCCGGCGGCAGCCGGAAGCGCCGGGCGAGCGCCGCCGCGACCGCCACGCCCTCCACGAAGTAGAGTCCTACTACCGGGACGAAGAGGTTCATTCCCACGCGCCCGGCGGCACCGGGGAGGAACGTGAGGACGCCGGTCCCGATGAACCCCCAGACCCAGGCGTCGTGAAGCCGCCACTCCCGGAGCGGGGGGAACGCCGGGGACGGATCGTCCCGGCGGCGGAGGATCGTCCCGGCGGCGGCGTACACGAGGACGGCCCTGAGGAGTTCAGCGGTGGCGAGCAGTCCCGGGAGCAGCGCCACGACCGCGTCCCGCAGGCCGCCCATCCAGGTGGCGACCTGCCGCACCTGCTCCCCCGGAACCCCCACATCGGTCATGCCGGTGACCAGATCGTTCAGGACCCCGTCCACGTGGGCGCTGAACGCGGCGACCGCAGCGCCCGGGTCAAAGCCGACCTGCCAGCCGGCCAGGAGCGCGAGGCCGGCGAGCCCGGCCCCCGCTCCGGTGAGAACGGGCGGGACGGGGGTCTTCGCGTACCGGGCGGAGGCAGCGATGGCGAGGGCAGGGCCCGTCGCCTCCAGGAGGAAGGCCGCGGCGGCCCGCGCCTGGAGCGCGAGCACGACCAGGGCAGCCCCCGCGCCGACCGCCGCCGTCAGCGCGAGGCCACGCCGCCCGGCCAGGACCAGGAGCGGGATGGGACTCAGGCTGGTGAGGAGGCCTCCCGCCGGCAGCAGGAGGCCGGCCACGAAGAGCGCCAGAGCGGCCCCCCCGAGGGCCACTGCCTCCACCACGCGCCCCCCCGCCCCCATCGCGGTCCTCTCAGGACAGCTCCGCCGTGAACGGGAGGAGCGCGATGCTCCGGGCGCGGCGGATGGCCCGGGTGAGCTGCCGCTGGTGGATGGCGCAGTTCCCGGAGATCCGGCGCGGGATCATCTTCCCCCGGTCGGTCACGAAGTTCCGGAGGCGCCGCACGTCCCGGTAATCCACCGCATCGATCTTGTCTATGCAGAACTTGCAGACCTTCGGCCGCTGGTAGGCCCTCTTCCGCTTCAGCATGCGTGCTCCCCGCTCGTCGGGTTAAAAGGGCACGTCGTCCTCGCCGCCGGCCTCGGGCGCCCGGGCCACCTCCGGCTCCTGCTCCGGCGGGCCGCCCCCTTCGCGCCGGCCGCCCATGAACTGCACCCGCTCCCCCACCACCTCGTGCTTGCTCCGCTTCTGACCATCCGGCGTCTCCCAGGAGCGCAGGGTGAGCCGGCCCTCGACCAGGGCCCCCCGGCCCTTCTTGAGATACTCGGCGCACGTCTCGCCCTGTTTCCCCCACACGACGATGGTGACATAGCAGACCTCGTCCCGACGCTCCCCGGCCTGGGTGGTGTAGGAGCGGTTGACGGCCAGGTCGAAGGAGCAGACCGGCGCGCCGCTCGGGGTGTAGCGGAGCTCGGGGTCCCGGGTGAGATTGCCCAGGAGGATCACCTTATTGAAGTTGGCCATCTAAGACGCCTCCCCGGTGGCGGGACTCGCCGGGGCCCTCTCCGGCGCCTCCGGCCGCCGCGCCTTCCGCTCCTCCACCCGGACCGAGAGATACCGCAGGACGGCCTCGTTGATCTTCAGGTTCCGCTCCAGCTCCTTGAGCGCGCCCGGCGGGGCCGCGAAGCGACAGAGGACGTAGACCGCCTCCCGCTTCTTCTTCACCTCGTAGGCCAGGCGCTTCTTCCCCCACTTCTGGAGGTCCTGGACCTGGCCGCCCTCCTTGGCGATCAGCCCCTTCACCCGCTCGATCTCCCCCTCGACCGCCTCCTCCGAGAGGGCAGGATCGTAGACGACAATGACCTCGTAGATCCGCATGCCACTCACCTCCCCGCCTTCTCCTCCCCCGGAGCCGCCTCGGGGCTCTCGCCCTGAGGCCTCACGTTCAGCTGGTTCATCGCAGCCGTCAGGCCCTCCGCCAGCAGCAACCGGACGCCGTCGGCCGCGCGCGCGATCATCCCCTCGGCGACCTCCGCCTCCTGGGGACCGAAGGCCCCGAGCACGTACTCCGGCGTCTCGGCCTTGCCGGGCGGCCGCCCCACGCCGAGCCGCAGGCGCGGGAAGGCTTCCGTGCGGAGCGCCTCCTGGATCGCGCGGACTCCCTTGTGGCCGGCGTGCCCCCCCTCCCGGACGACGCGCAGGCGGCCGAGGGGCAGGTCAATGTCGTCGTGGATGACGAGCAGTCGCTCGGACCGCAACCGCAGAGACTCCACCCAGGCCCGCACCGGCTCCCCGCTGAGGTTCATGTAGGCCTGGGGCAGGACGAGGGTGACCGGCGCGCCGGCCAGTTCCGCCGTCGCGTAGAGACTCTCGAAGCGCCGCCGCCGGCAGCGAACCCCGGCGGCCGCCGCCACCGCCTCGAGGACCCGGAACCCGACGTTGTGGCGGCTCGCGCTGTACTCCGGACCCGGGTTCCCCAGGCCCACCACCAGCCACACCCGCGGGCCCGCCTACTTTCCTTGCTTCTCTTTCCGGGGCGCTTCAGGCTTCTTGCCCGGCTCGGCCTTCTTGGCCGGCTCGGCCTTCTTGCCCGCCTCCACCTTCGGGGGGGCGGCGGCCTTCTTCGCCGGCTCCTTCCCTTCCTTGCCCTCCGCGCCCTCCGGCGCCTCGGCCTCCGCCTTGCGGCCCACCAGTTCCGGCTCCGCGGGCGCCTCCGGTGCGACCGGCTCCTCGGCCTCCACCCGCGGCGCCGAGACCATGGCGACCACCTGGTCCGGGTCGGTCTCCACCGCGGCCCCCTCGGGGACCTTCAGGTCCTTCACGTGCAGCGCGTCCCCGAGATCGAGGCCGCTCACGTCCAGGGTGATCCGGTCCGGAATGGCCGCCGGCAGGCACTTCACCTCGATCTCCCAGAGCGCGTGCTCGAGGATGCCCCCCTTCGCCGTGACCCCGACGGGGGTCCCGGTCAGTTCGACCGGGACCTTCACCACGATCTCCCGCGTCATGGAGATCCCGAGGAAGTCAGCGTGGAGCGGCCTCCCCCACACGGGGTCGGTCTGGAGCTCTTTCACGAGGACCTTGCGCGTCTCCACCCCGCCGTCCGTCTTGACCTGGAGATTGATGATGACGTTCTCCCCCGCCCCGAGCGCGGCCTGCAACTCCTTGGGGCTCACGCTGAGCAAGAGGGGGTCTCCCTCGCCGTACAGGACGGCCGGGATCCGGCCGGCGCGCCGCAGACGCTCCGCCGCCGCCTTCCTCCGCTCGGTCCGCCGCTCGGCCGTCAGATCTACAAACTCCATGGTGTCCCCCTACACGAAGAGGCTGCTCACCGAGGCTTCCCGGTGGATCCGGTCAATGGCCTCCCCCAGCAGGGAGGCGACCGACAGGACCGTGATCTTCTTGGAGGAGCGGCGCTCGTCCAGGGGGATGGTGTTGGTCACCACCACCTCCTCGATATCGGAGGCGTCAATCCGCTCCACCGCCGGCCCCGAGAGGACCGGATGGGTGCAGGAGGCGTAGATGCGGCCGGCCCCCGCCTCCTTCAGGGCGGAGACGGCCTGCGTCACGGTCCCGGCGGTGTCAATCATGTCGTCCACCAGGATCGCGTTCTTGCCGGCCACCTCCCCCACGATATACATCACCTTGGCCTCGTTCAGCCCGATCCGGCGCTTGTCAATGAAGGCCAGGGAGGTCCCCAGGCGCTTGGCGAACGCCCGGGCCCGCTCCACCCCGCCGGCATCGGGGGAAACCACCACCGCGTCCTTCCACTGCCGGTCCTGGAAGTACCGGAGGAGAACCGGGGCGGCGAAGAGGTGGTCCACCGGGATATTGAAGAATCCCTGGATCTGGCCGACGTGCAGGTCCATGGTCAGCAGCCGGTGCGCCCCCGCCGCCGTGATGAGGTCCGCCACCAGTTTCGCCGAGATCGGGACGCGGGGCTGGACCTTCCGGTCCTGGCGCCCGTAGCCGTAGTAGGGGAGGACGGCGGTGATCCGCTGGGCCGAGGCCCGCTTCAGGGCATCCAGCATGACGAGGAGCTCCATCAGGCTCTGGTTCACCGGAGGGCAGGTGGGCTGGATGACGAAGACGTCGGCCCCCCGCACGTTCTCCGAGATCTGCACGAAGACCTCCCCGTCGGAGAACTGGGAGACCTCCGCCTGTCCCAGACGCAGCCCCAGGTAATCCGCGATCTCCTGCGCCAATCGCGGGTTGGCGTTGCCCGTCAAGAGGATCAGTCGGTTCACCGTCACCCCCCTGGCGCCGCCGCCGGCCCTTCCCGCCGCCCGCGTCCTCTGGCTGGGGCGGGAGGATTCGAACCTCCAGATACGGGATCCAAAGTCCCGCGCCTTACCATTTGGCCACGCCCCACCGCGTCCCCGGACGCGTCCCGGCGGGGGGCCAGAACGAAACCAGCGGGCCTCACCGAGCCCGCCGTCCCCGGCCCCTCCCCCCCGATCTGTCTCGCCCCACTCCCGCGGCGTCCTGATTATAGCCACCGGGGGGACAAAGACAAGGGGATTATCAGGCCAGGGTGGCGCGGATGGGATTGGCGGGGAGGGTCCGGCAGACCCAGGCCTGTCCCCCGTCCGTGCTCAGGCTCTTCCTCCAGGCCCTCGCCGCTGCCCGCTCCGGCGCGAATCCGAAGAGCGCCGCCCCGGTGCCGGTGAGCCCGAGCGGGGCGGCACCGAACCCCGCCAGGCGGGTCTTCAGGGCGGCCAGGTCCGGCCGGGCCGGGAAGACTACCTCCTCCAACCGGTTGAACGCCATCCCGAGCAGTCGCTCGGTTTGGCCCGCGTGCGCGGCGGCCACCCAGGTCGGATCCGGGACACGCCGCGTTCCGGACGGGAGACGCCCGTAGGCCCAGGTCGTCAGGACCGGCTCGCCCGTCAGCGCCAGGACCAGCCAGCGGGGCCGGGGCGGGGGCAGATCGGCGACGTGCTCGCCCCGGCCGGTGAGCAGGGCCGCGCCCCCCGAAAAAAAGAAGGGGACATCCGAGCCGAGCCCGGCGGCCAGCCGGAGCAGTTCCTCCCGCCCGAGGGGCAGCCCCGTCATGGCGTTGAGGGCGGCGAGGACCGCAGCGGCATCGCTGGAGCCCCCGCCCAACCCCGCCCCGATCGGGATGCGCTTCCGGAGCGTGATCGCTACGCCGGGGGGCCGGCCGGACGCCTGGATGAAGGCCTCGGCAGCCCGGAAGGCCAGGTTCCCGGGCCCCGCCGGAACGAGGGGGGGGCGGACGGTGAGGTGAATCCCCCGGCTGCGGGGGGCCACCGTCACGGTATCGCAGAGATCCACCAGGAGCAGGACGCTCCAGAGGTCGTGGTAGCCGTCGGCGCGGCGCCCGAGGACCTCCAGGATCACGTTGATCTTGGCCGGGGCGGGGACTGTGCGGGCCTGCATGATCTACGGGCGGTCCGGTCGGTCCAGATCCTCGATCCTCACCCCGGCGTCCGCCGGGACGGCCAGGGAGAAGAGGTCCGCATCGAGCCGGGCATTGAGTTCGAGGGCGTCAAAGGCGACCGTGACCTCCACCCCCCCAGGCAGATGCCAGAGGGTGAGGCCCCGGGCGACCGGGACGCCGTCCAAAAGCTCGGCCGGTCCGAAGCGGAATCGGAGCAGGGGCTGCCCTCCCTCGGACAGCTCCCCCTCCTGAAGGAAAAAGGTGTCCGGGGTGAACCGGAGGGCCTGGGCGGTCCCATCCCTCTCGCTGATGACCGCCACGGCTGGTCCTCCGGGCGCGCCGAGGACGGTGGCTCCCACCGGGTCCACCCGGAGCGGCGGGAGCCCCAGCAGAAGCCGGGTGAGGACGCCCGGGGCCACGGGGAGGCCCACGAGACGAGCCAGGTTCTCCGGGGTTGCCCGGCCGCGCAAAAACTGCCGGGCGAACGGGAGGTGCGCTGCGACCGCCTCGCCATCGGAGGCCAGGATCATCGTGGCCAGGCCGGTCCACTCGTATTGCTCGAGGCGCAGCCGGCCGCCGGCCTCGAGGGCGAAGGCCTCCCGGAAGCGCCGCTGCTGCCCGCGCGCGCTGACGGTGATCGTGGCCGTGCCGCGCAGCGACCGGGCCGCGGCCTCCCGGTCCGCCAGGGCAGAACGGAGCGCGGTACGCAGGGCGGCCGATGCGGGCGGACCCTCGATGCCGGGGAGCGCGCGCGTCGCGCAGCCGGCGGTCAGGGCGGCGACGATCAGGAGGGGGGGGAGGGGGGAGAGGCGGCGGCTCATGAGCCGCCGCGGCTGCGGAGGCCGCGGGCCCGCTCCAGGCGCTTCTGGATCGCCTCGTTGCCACTATCCAGGCTGAGGGCCCGCTCCCACTGCTCGATGGCCTGCGGGAGCATCCCCTTGTCGAAGTAGACCTGGCCCAGGTGGTCTCGGATGACCGGGTCGTCCTTCTCGCCGCGCTGGACCGCCTTGAGCAACTCGGTGAGTGCCTCGTCCAGGCGCCTCAACTTGTAGTAGGCCCAGCCCAGCGAGTCCAGGAACGCGCTGTTCTCCGGCTCCAGGGTGAGCGCCTGCCGGATCAGCCGGACCGACTCGTCCAGGTTGACCCCCTCCTCGGCAAACATGTAGCCCAGGTAGTTGTAGGCGTCCGCGTGCTTCGGGTCCAGGCGGAGCGTCTGGCGGAAGGCCGCCTCCGCCTCCGTCAACTGCCGGTTCCGCTCGTAGGCGGCTCCCAACTGGTAGGCGTAGCCGGCGTTGTCCGGGCGCAGGGCCACCGCCTCCTTCAGGTGGGGGATGGCCTGAGGGAAGTCTTTCCGCCGCATCTGGGTCACGCCCAACAGGTAGATGACCTGGGGGTCCCCGGGCTTCACGGTGAGGGCCTTGGCGAAGGCGCCGGCGGCCTCCTCCAGCCGGTCGAGCTGGCCCAGGGCGTAGCCGGTGTGGATGAGGACCTCGGCGTAGTTGCGGGCTGACTCGGGGATCTGCCGGAGTTCCGCCAGCGCCTCCTCGTACCGCTTCGTCTCCTCGTAGGTCACGGCCAGGTAGAAGCGGGCGTCCCGGTGTCCCGGGTCCTGGCGCAGGGCCTCCTGGAAGACGTCCACCGCCTCGGCGAAGCGCTTCTGCTCGAAGAGGAGGAGCCCCAGGCGCGTCCGGATGTTCAGATCCCGGGGGTGCGCCTGAAGGAGGCGCCGGTACAGTTCCAGCGCCCCGGGCAGATTGCCGCTCCGGACCTCGGCCTGGGCCAACCGCTCCAGGAACTCCCGGTTGCCGGGATCATCCTGCAGTGCGCCTCGGTAGACCTCCTTGGCCTCCTCCCACTCTCCCAGGCTCTCGTGGGCGAAGCCCAACGCGGCCGCGGCGGGGTCCAACGTTGGCTCGATCCCCAACGCCTCCCGCAGGATGGAGATCGCCTCCCGCGGCTGGCGCATCTCGAGGTAGAGGCGTCCCAGGCTGTAGTGGGCCGTCGCGGTGGCGGGATCCAGGCGGATCGCCTCCCGGTACGCGGCCACGGCTTCTGGAAAGTTCTTGCTCTCGGCGTACAGGGCTCCGAGTTGCTGGTAGATCTCGGCTCGGCCCGGCTCGAGGCGCAGGACCTCCTTGAAGTGATGCTCGGCCTGCTTCACGTTGCGGAGGCTCAGATACGCGCTCGCGAGCAGGAGGTGGGCCCGGAGGTTCTTCGGATCGGCTCGGAGGACCTCCTCCGCCTGCCGGATGGCGTCTGGGAAGGCACCCCGGCGGATCAGCAGGCCCGCCAGGCTCAGGCGGAGGTACGGCGAGGTGGAATCGTAGCGGAGGGCCGCCTGGATTTCGCCGAGAGCCGCCTCCAGGTCCCCCCGGCGCTCGGCGATGGTGCTCAGGGTAAAGTGGTAGTAGGCCCGGGGATCGCCGGGGCGGATCTCGAACCGGACCGCCTCCGCCCGCTCCTGGACATCCGTGGCCGAGGCCGCCGGCCGGGAGGCCCGCGTCAGGATCCCGGCCCCGCAGGCCGCAAGAGAGAGCGCCACGAACACCGGGAGAAGAGCCAGCCGCCGCATCGGGAGCAGCCCTCCTGTCGGGGACGCAAAACCACCTGTCATCTTGCCGGGTTTCGGGGAGGGAGTCAACGCCCTTCTGCGACCGGGGAGAGGGCCGCCTCGAGCGCCTGCCAGAGGGCCGCCTCCCCCTCTCCCGTGAGGGCGGAGAAGAGGAACAGGAGGCCGGGGTCCGCGAGGCCGAGCAGGGCTGCGGCCTCTTTGCAATGGGCCGTCCGGCGTCCCCGGGGGACTTTGTCAATCTTGGTGAGGACCAGGAGGTGAGGGATCCGCTCCTCCTCCAGCCACTCCCGCATCACCAGGTCGTGGGGCTGCGGGGGATGCCGCCCATCCAGGATGAGCACCATCCCGCGGAGGGTCGGCCGCGTCTGTAAATAGCCCTCGATCATCGGCCCCCACTTCTCCCGCACCCGGCCGGGGACGGCCGCGTACCCGTACCCCGGCAGATCCACGAAGTAGAAATGCTCGTTCACCAGGTAAAAGTTCAAGACTTGCGTCCGGCCGGGCGTCCGGCTCACCCGGGCGATGTTGCGGCGGCCGAGCAGGCGGTTGATGAGGGAGGATTTGCCCACGTTGGAGCGGCCGGCGAAGGCGACCTCCGGCAGCACCCTCTTCGGGTACTGGGCTGGGGAGGTGGCACTGCCGGCGAAGGTCACGGAAGTGATGCGCATGGACTCTTGCCCCTTGACCCTCTCCCTCCCCCTGTGGTACCGACCACAGGGCGAGGGGGGCGAAGCCGGCCGGTCCCGGCAAGCCTACCACGGTCCGCCGGAATACGTCCCCTGCCGCGCCCTGAGGCACACCATGACCACGAAGATCGCGGTCCTGAAGGGGGACGGCATCGGCCCCGAGGTGGTGGACCAGGGCCTCCTGGTCCTGCGGGCAGCCGCCACCCGCTTTGGCTTCGCGCTCACCTTCCGCGAGGCCCTCCTCGGCGGCGCAGCCGTGGACGGGACCGGCGACCCGCTGCCGGAGGAGACCCTCGCCCTCTGCCGGGAAAGCCGGGCCATCCTCCTCGGCGCCGTGGGGGGGCCAAAGTGGGACCGCCTTCCCGCGGCCAAGCGCCCCGAGCGGGGAATCCTGCGGCTCCGAGCCTCCCTAGGCCTCTATGCCAACCTCCGGCCGGCCCGCCTGTCCCCGGCGCTCGTCGAGGCCTCCACCCTCAAGCGGGAGGTGGTGGAGGGCACGGACCTGCTGGTGGTCCGCGAACTGACCGGGGGGCTCTACTTCGGCACTCCGCGGGGAATCGAGCGGACGGCGGACGGGGAGCGGGCCGTGGACACCCTCACCTACACGACGGCCGAGATCGCCCGGATCGCGCGGGTGGCCTTCGAGGCAGCATCCGCGCGCCGCCGGAAGCTCACTTCAGTGGACAAGGCGAATGTCCTTGCCTCGTCCGAACTCTGGCGGCGGGTCGTGGAGGAGGTCCACCGAGACTTCCCCGGCATCGCCCTGGAGCACATGTACGTGGACGCCTGCGCCATGCAGCTCATCCGCAGCCCGCGCGCCTTCGACGTGATCCTGACGGAGAACATGTTCGGCGACATCCTGAGCGACGAGGCGGCGATGCTGACCGGCTCCATCGGGATGCTCCCCTCGGCCAGCCTGGGGGCCGGGATCGCGCTGTACGAGCCGGTCCACGGGAGCGCGCCGGATCTGGTCGGGAAGGACCTGGCGAACCCCATCGCCGCCATCCTCTCCGCCGCCCTCTGCTACCGCTACTCCCTCGGGCGCGGGGATGCCGCAGACGCCATCGAAGCAGCCGTGGAACGGGTGCTCGCCGCCGGATGGCGGACGGCCGACCTGGCCCGTGCGGGGGAGCCGAGCATCGGCACGGCCGAGATGGGCCGCCGCATCGCCGAGGCGGTCGCTGCCCCCTGACCCCAGGCACGAGGAGGCATGATGGCAAGCCGGAAGAAGCGCGCCGTGCGCAAGCGCCCGGGACGGGCCGAAGCGCTGGCAGCGCAGATCCGACGCGACCGGGGCTACACGTACCCGGAGTGGGAGATGGCCAGCCGGCTGGACCCCGCCTTCATGGAGGCCTACAACGCGCTCTACCGACGCTCCCTCGGGGTGAGCCACGCGCTCCCCCTGAAGTACCGGGAACTCGTGGCGAGCGCGCTCATCGCCTACCGGGGCGAGGAGCCCTCTCTCCTCCTGCACCTGCGCCGCGCCAGGGCGCACGGGGCAACGGACGCCGAGATCCTGGGAGCCTTCGAGGCCGCGGTCCTGCCGGGAGGGGCGCTCACCCTGCTCCGGGGACTCCGGGCGCTCCTGCGCCTCAAGACCGAGGAGGAGGGGCAGGGCTAGCCGTTGTTGCTCGCGCCGCTGGCCGCCACCCCAACTACGCTGCCTTCAGGTCCGCGATGCAATGCGCGCATCGCGTCGCCTTCAAGGGAATGGTGGAAAGACAGAGCGGACACTCCCTCGTTATGGCCGCGGGGGGCGCCGCTTCCTGGCGCCGCTTCAACCTGTTGACCTGCCGGATGAGCAGGAAAATGGCGAACGCCACGATGACGAAGTCCACCACCGTGTTGATGAAGACGCCATAGTTGATGGTTGCGGCCCCGGCGGCCTTGGCCTCGGCCAGCGAAGCGTACGGCTTGCCCGAGAGATTGATGAAAAGGCTGGAGAAATCGAGCTTGCCGAGCAGCAGGCCGACCGGCGGCATCAGCATATCACTGACAGCTGAACTGATGATCTTGCCGAAGGCCGCCCCGATAATAATCCCGACCGCCATGTCGAGGACATTGCCCCGCATCGCGAATTCCTTGAACTCTCTTAACACGGTGGCTCCTCCTTCCGGTTCATAACCTTGTCCCGGTACACCCCCCGGCCCCTCTGACCCGGGCGCCGAGCCTGATAGGCAGCCAACGGAGCCCTATCGCCACTGGTTCGCTGACCAGCTCGAAGCGCCCGATCGTCTTCGGGACGTGGGCCACGGTGAGGCTCAGGATCAGGCTTCGGGGGCGTCAGAAATAGGCAAGCAGCCGGCCGCAGGAGATCACGCCGGTCCACAGCAGGAGGGACGCGACGGCGGCCGCGCGGGCGATGCCCGGCGAATGGGCCCCCGTGTCCCAGTCGCCGACCGAGCGGAACGGCACCTTGTGGAACACCGCAGCGTTGACGCCGCCCGCGGCGATCAGGAGGAGCTTCAGCCGGAACGCCGGGTTGGCAGCCATCTCGGTCGCGTGCGCCACGAACATGAGGACGCCCGACGGGATGACGAGCAGCAGGCTGAGCCGAGACCAGCGGAGGAGGTGCGCGGCCATGCCCGAGACGGGCAGGTGACGCGTGAACCCGAGCAGGCGCAGGTCGAACATGAAGGCGGCGCCGACCAGGGTGACGAAACCGAGGATGTGGACGATCTCCACGGCCGGGTAGAGCCACAGCCACTGCCGCATCGCCACCGCCACCCGGCTGGTCTCCAGCCAGACCAGCCAGGCCGGCCCCACGGGCGGGTGCATCAGCGGAGTTCGGTCGTCTTGCCGTCGATCGTGATGCGCTCAGCCCGCAGCTCGTCGGCCTCCGTGCGATGCGGGTAGCCGTAGACGGTGGCTGTCTTGCCGGCGGCCAGCATCTGGCGCGGGAGCCCGCGGTTCTCCATCCGGGAGGGGGGAGCGAGGACGACGAGCCACGTCTTGTCCATCGTCTCGAGCCGGATGGAGCCGTGCGGATGCTCGTAGCCGGCCTCCTTGATCGTGCCCGTGAGCGTCAGGGCCTTGGTGCTGTCATAGCCGCTCCAGCCATGGTGGGCGGCGCCGAGGTGGGGAGCGAGCACGACAAACCCAAGAGCCGCGATCAGCGTCATGCGTCTCATGCAGTCCTCCCGTGCCGCAGCGGCGAGCACCGCGCCGTCGCCATCAGTATTCCGTCCCGTTCAATCGCGCCCCGGGGGCGGGATCCGGCCGGCAACGCGGAACGTGGCGTTGCCGAGCGGCGCGAGCAGGACCATTTCGCCCTGCGCGGGATGGACGCCCGTCCACGCCGCGATATTCGTGCCATGCGTGATCATCACCAGGTTCCCGCCCTCGGGCCGATCGCCGGCCCGTCGTCGAACCTCGCGCGCGGCCTCGTCCGCCCGGCTCTTGTCGTGGAACTGCGAGTTGAGCGGCGTCCAGGGCTCGACGCTGCCGAAGGCCAGCCGCCCCGTTTCCAGGCACCGGCACCAGGGACTCGACAAGACCCGCGTCACCGGAATCCCGCGCGCGCGAAACGCCTCGCCGATCCGTCGCGCCTCGGCGCGTCCGGCGTCGTTCAGGTTGCGCTGGGTGACGCAGTCCTCCAGGCGGAACCCGGGCGGGTCACCGAACCCGGGATTCGTCGTCGCGTGGCGGATGAGGACGACGTACCCGCCCCCCTCGAGCAGGCTCCAGAGCGCCTCGCTGGCCTCGGTGCCCGCGGCGCCCCCGAGCGCGACGAACGCCGCGATCACGAGGGCGACCAGCGCGCGAGCCATGATCAAACGCGCTGCTGGGATGTGCGCCTCGACCCCTGGCCTCTCGTTGATCCTGAGCATCGAGGTTCCCACAAGTACCGGCAGAGCTGGTCCAACTGCGCCCGTTTTTCGCCTGAACAGCCACACCCTAGAGCCGAGCCCAGGCCTCCAGCAGCGCCCGCTTGGACCCGGCGATGACCGCCTCCGAGGACTCGCCCGACTGGGGCCTGACCTCGAAGGCCACGGTGGGCCGCTTGCCCTTCCCCAGGTAGCCGATGGCAAAGAGGTCCTTGAGGAAGGCGGCGAGTTCGGGGACGTCGTTCTCGCCGCCCGGCAGCCCGAAGCGGGGGTGCTGATCCCCGTAGGCCGGGTGGCCGGGCTTCAGGACGCAGTTGCCGATGTGGATGTGGCCGATCTGGCCCTTCGCGGCGGCGAAGGCCTGCTTCGAGGTCTCATGCTGGAGCGGCAGATGGCTCAAGTCGAGGAGGAGACCGAAGTCCTTGTGCCGCCTCCGGACCGCCCGGGAGACCTTGGCCCCATCCCGGGTCGGGCCGATGAGGCACTTCTTGTCAATGTCGAAGTCGAAGGTTTCCAGCAGGAACCGAAGCCCCTTCGCAGCGCAGGCATCCCCGATCTCCAGGAGGGAGTCCACCAGGCGCTGCATCGCCTCCTCCCGCCTCTCCGCCACGTTTGACCCCGAGAGGACGGCAAACGCCGTCGCCCCCAGGCTCGCCGCCTCGTCCACGCAGGCCTTCATCCGCTGCGCCGCCCGCTTCCGCTCGGCGGGATCGAAGGAGTTCAGGTTCAGTTTCTCCGTCAGGAGGACCGGCTGCGCCCCGTAGCCGAGCTGGACGTGGCTCTGGGCGCACAGCCTGGCGACCGCCTCACGGGCCGCGGGGTCCTTCACCTGGGTGATCTCGATCGCGCCGAAGAAGTCGTCCTCCAGGACCCGGCGGACGGTCTCCACCACCGGCCCCTCCCCCCGCAGGCACTCGGGGTAGGCCATGAAATGCACGATGCCGACCCGCATCGCAGCGTGCAGCGCGTCCCGCATCTTCCCCCTCCATCCCCTGCCGGCCGCGGCGTCTTCGCGAACGGTGGGCTCTAGCGGCGGGAAGCCTCTGGCGGGCCCCCTGCCCCCCCCTGGTAGCCCAACTCCTGCGAGAGGGCCCGTCCTTCCTGCAGGAGGAGTTGGACGGACTGCTCGCACTTGGCCTCCGTCAGGCGCATCGCCGGCCCGGAGATCCCCAGGGCCGCCACCACCCGCCCCGAGTGGTCCCGGAGGGGGACGGCCAGGCAGGAGGCCCCTTCCTCGCATTCTTCCTTATCTACCGCGTACCCGTGGGCTACCACGCGCTGGAGCTCCCGGAGCAGCGCATCCCTCTCGGTGATGCTACTGCGGGTGCGCGGCGTGAGGGTGAGGCCGGTGAGCATCCCCTCGAGCTCTTCCGGCGGCAGGTACGCCAAGAGGACCTTCCCCACAGCGGTGCAGTAGAGCGGCGCCCGGTGCCCGATGCGGGAGAAGAAGCGGAGACTCTGGGTACTCTCCGCCTTGTCCAGGTAGATCGCCTCCTCCCGGTCCCTCACCACCAGGTTCGCCGTCTCCCCCGTGATCTGCGCCAGGCGCTCCAGGGCCGGGTGGACCACGCGCCTGAGGTCCATCTGCTCCAGGTAGGCGCGCCCGAGGACAAAGGTCCGCAGGCCCAGCGCATACTTGCTGGTCTCCGGGTCCTGCCGGACGTATCCCTGGCTGATGAGGGTCGCCAGGAGGCGGTGGACCGTGCTCACGTGCAGGCGGACCCGCTTGCTGAGATCGGCGATCCCGATGGCGCCGCCGTGGTCGGCCAGGGTGTCCAGAAGGGTTAGGGCTCGGACGACCGAGTGAACCAGGCTCGCCTTGCCGCTCCGCCGTCGCCGCACCTTAGGCCCTCGCCCTCCTGAGAGGACCCCCGCCCGGACGGCCCCCTCCCCGCATGGGAATCCGCCCCCGGTCAGGCCATCCATCAGCACTTTCGGGCTGCGAAAAGGTGTTTGATGCTACCAACTCGGCGGAATGCCCGTCAAAGCAATTCTGCCCACCTGCCCCGGGGGCGCGGGCGCCAACACCCTGGGGCCGCTCAATCGGCGACGGGGTGATGGCCTGAGAGTTCTGGCACGAGGAGTGCCGAGTAGCGGACCGGGGGGAGGTCAGGCAACGATGCCCGATTTGCGTAGGCGAGCGATGGAAGACTTCTCCAGGCCGAGCCACTCGAGGACCTCGTCGGTGTGCTGGCCGAGGGTCGGCGGCGGGCGCGCGATGCGGCCGGGGGTCCCGGACAGCTTCACGGGGATCCCGATCTGCCGGACGGGGCCGGCCACGGGATGGTCCAGTTCAACCACCATCCCCCGAGCCCGAACGTGGGGGTCGTCGTAGACCTGCTCCAAGTTGTAGATCGGGCCGGCCGGGACGCCCGCCTCCTCCAGCCTCCTCAGCCAGCCCGCCGTGGTGTCCTGCTGGAAGATCTCCTCCAGGATCGCCGCCAGCTCCTGGTAGCGCTCCACCCGGGCCGCGTTTTCGCGGAAGCGGGGATCGGCGGCCAGGTCCACCCGGTCAATCGCCTGGCACAGCCGCCCCCAGGTCGCCTGGTTGGCCGCTCCCAGGCTGATGGAACCGTCTTTGGTCCGGAACACCTGGTAGGGTGCGTTCAGGCGGTGGGCCGAGCCCATCGGCTCGGGGAGTTTTCCGGTGGCGAAATAGATCGCCGACTCCCAGAAGGTATAGGCGATCCCCCCCTCGAGGAGCGAGGTGTCTATCCGCTGCCCGCGCCCCGTCTTGAGCCGGTGGATGTAGGCGCTCAGGACCCCGTAGGCCGCGTAGATCCCCGCGTTCAAGTCTGAGATCGGGACCCCGACCTTGGTCGGGGGCCCGCCGGGGTGGCCGGTGACGCTGATGAGGCCGCTCATCCCCTGGGCCACGAGGTCGAAGCCCCCACGCGAGCGATAGGGCCCGGTCTGTCCGAACCCCGAGATAGAACAGTAGATAATCCCGGGATTGACCTCACGGAGTGCCTCGTCCCCGAGGCCGAGCTTCTCCATTGTCCCGGGACGAAAATTCTCCACGAGGACATCGGCGCGCTGGGCGAGACGGCGGAAGAGATCCTTCCCCTCCTCGGTTTTCAGATCAAGGGCGAGGCTCCGCTTGTTCCGGTTCATGGCCAGGAAGGCCGCCGACTCCCCCGCGATGAAAGGGGGGCCCATCCGCCTGCTGTCATCTCCCCCGTCGGGGCGCTCGATCTTGATGACATCGGCGCCCATGTCGGCGAGGAGCAGCGTGCAGAAGGGCCCCGCCATGATTTGGCTGGCGTCGAGGACCAGCATCCCCTCGAGCGCCTGTGCCCTCTGCCCCTCGGCCTCTCCGGGTGTCATGAGTCCCTCACGCCCTGGCGCCCGTCGCCGGCTCCCCTTGCGGGGAGCGCGGATGCTGCGGCAAGCGAGGCTCCGCCTCCCGCGGCTTGCCGTCCTCAGCGCCCCTTGAACTGCGCCCGCCGCTTCTCCAGGAAGGCCCGCCGCCCCTCGTGGAAGTCGGCGGTATCGTAGCAGGCAAAGGGGAGTCGCTTCTGCTTCGGGGTGAGCCCCTTCAGGCGCGGGTTGCTGAGGACCGTCTCGAGGATCTGCTTATGCCCCTGGTGGGCGAGCGGGGCGAGCGAGGCCACCTCGCCCGCGAGCGTCCGGACGCTCTCTTCGATCTCGACAAGCGGCACGAGGCGCGAAATCAGCCCGACCCGGAGCGCCTCCTCGGCGTCCATCAGCCGGGCCGTCAGGAGAAGATCCATGGCCACGCCCGGCCCGACCAGCCGCACGAGCCGCTGCATCTCCCGATAGCCGACCAGCAACCCCAGTTTCGCGCTCGGGATCCCGAACCGGCTGTTCTCCGCCGCTACCCGGATGTCGGTCGCGGTGGCTAACTCGCAGCCTCCCCCCACGCAAAACCCGGTGATCAGCGCCATCGTGGGCTTGGGCAGCGCAGCGACGGCGTCGAGGGCCCCCTCCACCGCCCGGTGGTAGCGCTGGGCCACGGTCGAGTCCTTCCGGTGCCGGTCGAACTCGGCGATGTCCGCCCCGGCCGAAAAGGCCTCCTGCCCCGCCCCGCGGAAGACCGCTACTCGCACCGACTTGTCCTTCCCGCACTCCGCCATGAGCCGGGCGATCCCGCGCCACATCTCGTAGTGGATGGCGTTTCGCTGCTCCGGCCGGTTGAAGATGACGGTCGCGATGCCGTCCCGCCGTTCGATCAGCAGGTCCCCGCTCATGGTCCCGATCCCTCCCCCTCCCGGAACATCCGCTCGACGGCCGTGGCCTGCCGCTCGACCGTGTCGCGCGAATCGTTTTCTGTCAGCTCCCAATACACGACCTGAAAGTAGTGGGCCAACTCATGGGCCAGCAGGTCCGGGCGCCCCGGCTCGACGACGATCAGGTTGGCCGAGGGGATGTAGGCCGGGAAGACGCGGCCGCCCGTGTCGAGACCGACGAGGGCCGCGAAGCGCTCCGCCGGCATCGCGTCCCGCGAGATGATCTCGGGGCAGGCCCGGGCGGGGTCCACCCGGACGTGCATGAGTTCGGCCACCCGGTCGAAGACCCGCCGAGCCTCG
>CAZRDA010000003.1:0-24659 GCA_964598715.1 uncultured bacterium
GGTCCTCACTCCCCGGAGCCACCTCCTCCGGCGCGATGAGGAGACGACCACTTTGGGCAAGACGGGGGCGTCGCTCGGGGCGACCTGCACGATCGTGTGCGGCGTTACGATCGGGAGATATGCTTTCATCGGCGCTGGCGCGGTGGTCACCCGGGATGTGCCTGACTTCGCACTCGTTGTCGGGAGTCCGGGGAGAATCGCCGGCTGGATGTGCACCTGCGGACACCGGATAGACTTCTGTGAGGGTGCGGAAACGGGAACGTGCCGCGAGTGCAAGATGGAATACAGCAAGGTGCGGCAGATCGTCTCGCCGAAAGAAGGCGTGCCCCCCTCGGGAGACTCTCGATGAAGGTCCCGATCCTCGATTTGAACGCCCAGTACGTCCATATCCGTGAGGAGGTTCGCGCCGCGATAGACCGTGTCTGCGATTCGCAGCAATTCATCCTCGGCTCGGAGGTCGCTGCGCTCGAAGCGGAACTGGCCGCCTACTGTGGGTCCCGCTTTGCTGTGGGGCTGTCCTCCGGAACGGACGCCCTCCTGGCGGCTCTCATGGCGGTCGGCGTGAAGCCGGGGGACGAGGTGATCACCACCCCGTACTCATTCTTTGCCACCGCTGGCGTGATCGTGCGCCTCGGGGCAAGACCTGTCTTCGCGGACATACGCGCCGACACCTTCAACCTCGATCCGGCGGCGGCGGTGGAGAGGATCACGGCACGGACAAAGGCCATCATCCCGGTTCACCTGTTCGGTCGTTGCGCCGACCTGGAGCCCATCCTGGCCGTGGCGGAGGAGCCGGGGCTACCGCTGATCGAAGATGCCGCGCAGGCGATCGGCTCGACCGATGAGAAGGGTAGGAACGCGGGGACCATAGGGCTCATCGGCTGCCTCTCTTTCTTCCCGAGTAAGAACCTGGGGGCCTTCGGTGACGGGGGCATGGCCATCACGAATGATCAGGGAACAGACGAGACACTCCGCACCCTGCGAGTCCATGGCAGCAACCCCAAGTATTTCCATCGGATCGTTGGGGGGAATTTCCGTTTGGACGCCCTCCAGGCCGCCGTGCTCCGGGTCAAGCTGAAGTACCTCCGGAGGTGGTCCGAGGCGCGGCGGGCCAATGCCCATCGGTATCGCCGGCTGTTTGAGAACGCCCAACTTCATGACTTGGTGGTCCTCCCCGCGGACACTCCGGGCCACATCTACAACCAGTTTGTGATCCGCGTCCCGAATCGCGACAGGCTCCAAGCCTTTCTCGAGCAGCGACAGATTGGGACGGAAGTCTACTACCCTCTCCCCCTGCACCTGCAGGAATGTTTCAAAGAGCTCGGCTACCGGAAGGGGGACCTCCCGGAGGCGGAGCGCGCCTCGGAGGAGTCCCTCGCGCTTCCCATCTATCCCGAACTCACTGCGGCGCAGCAGGAATATGTGGTAAGCCAGATCAAGGAATTCTACGAGACCCGTTCCCGGAGAGTCGCATCGGAGGAGTCGTGATTATGGATGGACTCGCGACTCCCCGAAGCCTCCTCTGCCGCGGTCCGATTGGTTCTTCAGCCATGCGAATTGTGTCCATCATCGGCGCGCGGCCGCAGTTCATCAAGGCGGCCATGGTCAGCCGGGCGCTGCGCAAGCGGCACCGCGAGGTGCTGATCCACACGGGCCAGCACTACGACGCCAATATGTCCCAGATCTTCTTCGAGGAGCTGGACATGCCGGCTCCGGACGTCAACCTCGGGGTGGGCTCCGGCACGCATGGAGAACAGACCGCCGCGATGCTGGCCGGCATCGAGTCCGTGCTGTTGCAGGAGCGCCCCGGGTGGGTGCTGGTGTACGGCGACACCAATTCCACCCTCGCCGGCGCCCTGGCTGCAGCCAAGCTGGGTATCTCGGTGGCACACGTGGAGGCGGGACTCCGGAGCTTCAACCGGACCACGCCCGAGGAGATCAATCGGGTTGTCGCGGATCACCTGTCCGTCTTGCTCCTGTGCCCCAGCCAAACGGCGGTAGACAATCTGGCGGTAGAAGGGATCACCCGTGGGGTGCACCTGGTCGGGGACGTTATGGCCGAGGCCCTGGCGTTCGCCGCCGAGCGGGCGCACTGTCGCTCGACCGTCCTCACACGGTTGGGGATTACCGAGAAAGGCTATCTCCTCGTCACCGTCCATCGCGCCGAGAACACGGACGACCTCACGCGCCTGGGAAACGTTCTGCGCTCCCTAGATGCATTGGAGGAGCCCGTGATCTTCCCCGTGCATCCCCGGACCCGGAAGGCCATCGACGCGCTGGGCCACCGGCCCGCCGCCCACGTGCGGATGCTCGATCCGGTCGGGTATCTCGACATGGTCCGCCTGGAGCAGTCCGCCCGCCTGATCCTGACGGATTCGGGCGGGGTGCAGAAAGAGGCCTACTGGCTGGGGGTGCCGTGCGTGACCTTGCGGGAGGAGACCGAGTGGGTGGAGACGGTGCAGGCAGGCTGGAACGTTCTGGCGGGTGCCGATGCCGGGCGGATCGTCCTGGCTGTCCGGTCGTTCGTGAGACCGGCGACGCGCCCACCCTTGTATGCAGATGGGGAAGTCGCAGAACGAATTGAGAGGACTCTATCGAAGGCGAGAGGTTTAGCCGGGGGGGAGCACAATTCGAATGGATCTCGTTGAGAAGCGCATCGTGGTCATTGGCGGGGCCGGGCTGGTCGGGTCGCATATCGTGGACCAGTTGACACTCGAACCGGTGAAAGAGATTGTGATCTACGACAATTTCGTCCGTGGCACCCATGCCAACTTGGCGAAAGCCATGACCTGCCCCAAGGTGCGTGTGGCGGAAGCCTCCATAACCAATCGCCACGCGGTGCGCCGGGAACTGGATCGCGCCGATGGGGTGTTCTTGCTGGCCTCGCTCTGGCTCGGAGAGTGTGCGGATGACCCGCGCAGCGCCTGGGAAGTCAACGCGATGGGAACCTGGAACGTTGTAGAAGCCTGCCGCGATCTTGGTGTCAAGCGCGTTGTGTATTCCTCCTCGGCCTCCGTGTACGGAAATGCCCTCTTCACGCCCATGACCGAGGATCATCCCTTTAACAACCGCACCACATATGGCGCCTCCAAGATCGCCTGCGAGCAGATGTTTCGGGCGATCCATGAACAGAGCAAACTACCCTACATCGGTTTGCGTTACATGAACATCTACGGCGCACGCATGGATTATAAGGGAACATATGTCAGCGTAATCATGAAGGTGCTGGACCGCATTTTTTCAGGGCTGCCCCCGATCATTCACGGCAACGGTACGCAGACGTACGACTTTGTCTATGTCGAGGATGCCGCGCAGGCAAACATCCTCGCCATGAAGGCAGACTGCGTTGATGAGTTCTTCAACATTGGCAGCGGCATCGGTACCACCATCAATGAACTGGTGGACATTCTACTGGACTTAATGGGCTCTCCGCTGAGGCCAGAGTATCGCCCGCAAGAGCTGAGTCTTGTCACCCAACGTATTGGTAGTACGGCAAAGGCGGAAGAACTGCTCGGGTTCAAAGCCAGGACACCGCTGGTCGAAGGATTGCGGCGGCTGGTGGAATGGCGACGAAGCCTCTTGCAGTCGGCGGCTTGAAGGTCGAAATGACGGGCGCACTCAAATGATGAAGATTCCGATTTCAAAACCCTACTTTGGTGAAGAGGAACGCCGGCTCATCCTGGAGCCCCTCGAAACTGGGTGGGTGGTGCAGGGACCACAAGTGGCGGCGTTTGAGCGCTGCTTTGCCAAGTACACAGGAGCGCCGGTTGCTGTGGCCACCTCTTCCTGCACAACGGCTCTACATTTGGCATTAGTAACCTTGGGGGTTGGCCCGGGTGACGAGGTGATTGTCCCAGCATTTACCTGGGTCGCCACGGCCAACGTCGTTGAGATGCAGGGTGCCCAGCCGGTGTTCGTGGACGTTGAGCTGGACACCTTCAATATTGACGTCAAGCAGGTCGAACCAGCGATTACATCCCGCACCAAAGTGATCATGCCGGTGTCGCTTTTCGGTATCAGCGCGCCGATGCACCCGATTGCAGATCTCGCACGCGCATATGGATTGAAAGTAGTGGAAGATGCCGCCTGCGCGGCAGGAGCCTGGTATCGCGGCCGGCACACCGGCACAATGGCCGACATTGGCTGCTTCAGTTTCCACCCACGAAAGAACATCACCACCGGTGAAGGGGGCATGCTCATTACCAGCGATGAGGCGACAGCCGAACGGGTACGATCCCTGCGGGATCATGGCGCCTCGAAGAGTGACCTGGCGCGCCACCTCGGCGGGGACACTCATGCTCTGCCGGACTTCAACGTCTTGGGCTACAATTACCGAATGACCGACCTGCAAGGCGCGCTGGGTGTGGCGCAAATGGCCCGGCTGGAATGGATACTGGAACAGCGTGCCCGCCTGGCGCGCCGGTACATGGACGCCTTGACTGGTAAACCCTGGCTCCGCCCACCTATCGTGCCGAAGAGCTGCCGTCACGCCTACCAGGCCTTCGTGTGTCTCTTTCAGCCCGAGAGACCAACCCTAGGGAATGTGGAACGCCTCCATGCGCAGCGCAACGAGCTAATGGACAACCTGAATGCCGCCGGAGTTACGACCCGCCCCGGTACCCACGCGGTGCATATGCTGGGCTATTACCGGCAAAAGTATGGCTTGAAGCCCAAAGATTTCCCCATGGCTTTCCTGGCCGATTACCTTACGCTTACTCTGCCTCTCTACGCCCAGATGACCGACGAAGAGCAGGAGTACGTGATTGAACAATTGGCGGCAACAGAGGTAAACGGGTGACATGAGACAGCCTCTTCTCAGTCTTCTAGTGGATCCCGTCCAGCGTACGCCGCTGGTATTGGAAACTTCAGACGCTGTCCACTCACAAGAAATCCTCACCGGCTTTCTGCGCACCGAAGATGGGACACAGTACCCTATCCGGAACGGCGTTCCACGTTTTGTTCTGACGCAGGACATCCCTCAACTTCAGACCGGCGAAGCATTTGCTTTCAAGTGGAAAAAGCGCGAGACGTATGATTCGCCGACGTTCAAGGAGGACATAGCGCGATGGTGCATTGAGAAGTATGGTTTTGAATCCTTGGAGGCGTGGGCGGATTACTTCAACTCGCGTGAATCCATCCTTGACGTCGGGTGCGGCAGCGGATTCTCTTCATCGCTGTGGTTGGACACTGTTCATTGGCATGGCAATGCGATGTGGGTTGGGGTGGACATTTCCGCAGCGATTGACGTGGCCTCCGAGCGCCTTCGACACCTCCCGAATACGCACTTCGTGCAGGCGGACGCATTATGTCTGCCCTTTGCTGATGGTGGTTTCGACACGATTTTCGCGGAAGGGGCATTACATCACACGCCCTCCACACGGGCGGCGTTGCTCTCGGCGGCTCGGGCTCTGAAGTTAGGCGGAGCGTTCCATTTTTACGTTTACCGGCGAAAAGGACCCATTCGCGAATTCACGGACGATTACATTCGCAGGGAAATCGCGTCGCTGACGGAAGAAGAGGCCTGGGATGCGATGCGATCACTTACGCAGCTAGCTCAGGCCCTGGCCGACCTGCGGAACAAAGTCGTCGTGCCGCAAGATGTCCCCCTGCTCGGCCTGAGAGCCGGGGAGCATGATGTGCAGCGCATCATTTACTGGCATTTCGCTAAACTTTATTGGAATGAGACATTTTCCTTTGAAGAGAACGTGCATATCAACTTTGATTGGTACCGCCCATGGTACGCCCATCGCCAGACAGCCGAAGAAGTGCGTAACTGGTGCGCCAAGGGAGGACTTTCGATAGAATGGTTTCACGAACAGGATAGCGGGTTCACAGTGAAGGCGATCAAGCGTTAGCGCCAACTAACGCATCAGACATCAACGAGTCCTTAAGGCCTGTGGAAAACAGCGAGCGGCCGAGGTTCCGTGGGTTCTCGGAGTTAGCATGTGTGGCATCGCGGGCATATTAAATCTGAACGGGGAGCCCGCTTCACCGGTCATCCTGCGCAAGATGGCGGACGCCATTGCTCACCGGGGACCGGATGGGGAGGGCTTTTACACGGATAGTGTTCTCGGCCTAAGCCACCGCCGCTTAGCGATCATTGATCTCTCCCCCGCCGCCCACCAGCCGATGATGACACCCGACGGCCAATATGTCCTGACCTACAACGGCGAGATTTATAATTTTCAGGACCTCAGGCTGGAACTGGAAGCGCGCGGCCATCACTTCCGCTCGCGGTCCGATACTGAAGTCTTGCTTCATGCCTACGTTGAATGGGGTGAGAAGGCGCTCGACCGTTGCAACGGTATGTTCGCCTTCGCCATCTGGGACCGGACCCGCCAAGAGCTGTTTCTGGCTCGCGACCGCTACGGCACCAAGCCTTTGTATTACACCCAGTGCGGCCGCGCCTTCCTGTTCGCATCGGAAGTAAAGGCCCTACTGGCCCACCCGGCCTGCTCCGCCGAGCTTGATAGGGAAGCCTTGCTTGAATACTTCACCTTCCAAAATATCTTCACCAACCGCACACTGTTTGCTCGGGTGCGCCTCCTGCCCGCAGGGACATCCATGCGCGTGTCGCCCGCGACGAATGGGCCCGGGCATCCCTGCCCCTACTGGGATTATCAATTCACTGAGCCAGAGACGCCTCGCGATGAAGGGGAATACGCCGAGGAGCTGGACCGGCTTCTTCGGCAGGCGGTCTGCCGCCACTTGGTCAGCGATGTGGATGTGGGGGCTTACCTGAGCGGGGGCATGGATTCCGGCACAATAACTGCCCTTGCCGCGAGGCAGTTGCCATACCTGAAAAGTTTCACTTGCGGCTTTGACCTGCACTCAGCGTCAGGCATGGAGTTGAGCTTTGACGAGCGCGACAAAGCCGAACTAATGTCTTACCGATTCAAGACCGAGCACTACGAGATGGTCTTGAAGGCGGGGGACATGGAACGCATTCTGCCGCGTCTGGCCTGGCACCTTGAAGAGCCACGCCTCGGGCAAAGCTACCCGAACTTTTACGTGGCACAATTAGCCAGTAAGTTCGTTAAGGTAGTCCTGTCTGGCGCGGGCGGGGATGAACTGTTCGCAGGCTACCCCTGGCGCTACTACCGGGCGATCGGTAGCGATAACTTCGAAGAATACATTGATAAGTACTATGCCTATTGGCAACGCTTGATTCCGAACAAGGTCATCGAACAGGTGTTCAAACCGATCTGGCCGGAAGTGCGCCACGTGTGGACGCGGGATATTTTCCGTGATGTGTTCACTCAAGGTTCACCGCAGTTGACACGGCCCGAAGATTACATCAACCAGTCGCTGTACTTCGAGGCCAAGACCTTCCTTCACGGCCTTTTGGTCGTGGAGGACAAGCTGAGCATGGCACATGGTTTGGAGACGCGGCTCCCGTTCTTGGACAATGAACTGGTGGATTTCGCCATGCGTCTTCCTGTTCGCCTTAAGCTGGCCAATCTCGGTGAGGTCAGCCGCCTCAATGAGAACGAACCTGGCAGGAAGGCTGATAGGTACCTCAGAAGGACGAATGACGGCAAATTGCTCCTGCGCAAGGTGATGGCGCGCTACATCCCACAGGAAATCGCTGACGCTAAGAAGCAGGGATTTTCCGCGCCCGACGCGAGTTGGTTCAAGGGGGAGAGCATAGATTATGTGCGTCGTGAGATCCTCGAGGGCCGCGGCCGGTTATACGACTACCTCGACCGCGAGGCGGTCCGCGGCCTGGTGAACGAACATCTGGAAGGTCGGCAAAACCGCCGCCTACTGATCTGGTCCCTACTCAGCGTGGAGTGGTGGCTCAGGCGATTTCTGAACTGATACTTGGAGCGAGATGTGCGCATCGTGTTCATGGGGGCCACGGAGATCGGTTGGAAATGTTGCCGCACCCTATTCGAAATGAGGCAAGAGGTTGTGGGCATTTTCTCAATCCCACGGGACTTCCGCATCTCCTGGTCATCTAAGCCAGTCAGGAACGTTCTCTTTAGAAGTTTTGAGGACTTGGCACACGCGCACCATGTACCGCTGGTTTACGTCACCAAGCGAATGGCCGACCCAGAGTACAGACAGGTCCTTACCGACTTGAAACCGGACATCTTAATCGTCGCTGGCTGGTATTACATCGTGCCGCCCTCTCTGCGCATGTTAGCCCCGCTGGGCGCAGTAGGCATTCATGGTTCTTTGCTGCCCAAGTACCGCGGCGGTGCCCCACTGGTCTGGGCCATGATTAATGGAGACACCCACGCAGGGGTGAGCCTCTTCTATCTAGCAGATGGGGTAGACGACGGCGACCTCATAGGTCAGGTCCGCTTTGACATCGATGTTCAGGAGAATATCGGGGATGCTGTTCGGAAGACGACCCAAGCCTCAGTAGAGCTGTTACGGGAATACGTCCCGTTGCTAGCCATAGGGAAAGCTCCGCGTCGACCTCAAGATCACAGCGCCGCCACAATGATGCCGCAGCGTAAACCGGAGGATGGCTTGATAGACTGGTGCTCATTTTCAGCGTCACAGGCGCACAACTGGGTGCGTGCTCACACTCGGCCATACCCGGGTGCCTTCACCTTTCTTGGACGGGAGAAAGTCATTATTTGGAAAGCACATCTATCCGAGCGTGACCCAGAGCGCCTGTGCAAGCCCGGTAGCATTGAGGTTCATCCGCCAGGGTGCCCAGACGCCTTTGCCGTATGGTGCGCTGATCATCGAGTGATCTGCGTGCACGAGGTCGGGCTAGAAGACGGCACGGCAATGAGCGGCATCGAATTCGGAACATCTCGGCATGCAGTAATCACGGCGGGCCTCCGCAGCCTAGGCCTAGTGTGCCCTGCTTCGTAATAGTGTTGACACAGCCATGGAATCAAAGGCTGTTCAGACGCAAGGCTAAGTTGGAGAAACAATGAAGTGAGAGAGATAAACGCTGAACGGTATCACTTCGCCGATTTCACGCGGGAGAATTACCGCGATCTCCTCCGCATTGCCAGGCAGACGTATACCTTTCGGACCTACACAGACTTCAACCGTGAGGAACGTTTCATCCTCTGGCGGCATGATGTGGATTGTTCAATGCATGCTGCACGGAAACTGGCGCAGATTGATGCGGACGAACGCATCGTCGCCACCTATTTCCTATCCCTGCACAGCGAACTCTATAACCTACTTGAACGAGAGATTACGGAATGTGTGCGGGACATCCTGACCGCGGGCCAGGAAATCGGCCTGCACTTTTCCGCCGATTACTATGGTATCACTTGTAGAGAACAATTGGACAGATGGCTGCGATATGAAGCAGGAATCCTAGAGAACATCTTTGGTCGAGAGATCCGCGTGTTTTCCTTCCATAACCCGACTCCATTCGCTATGGGCTGTCGAGAGTGGCAATCGGCAGGCCTGATTAACACATACGCCGAATTCTTCCAGACGCAGGTCGGGTACTGTTCCGACTCGAACGGTTACTGGCGGGTTCGACGGCTGGCAGACGTCTTGCGGGAGGGAAGGGACGAGCGGTTACAGGTGCTGACCCACCCTGAGTGGTGGCAACACGCTGCGATGTCGCCCCGGCAGCGCGTACACCGCTGTATTGATGGGCGGGCAGAAAATGCCAAACGGTGGTATGACCGAATGCTGAGAGAAGCCGAACGGGGGAACGTGGATTGGGAGTAGGTATGCGGATCCTTGTCTTCGGAGATGAGTACGGCGTACCCCAAACGATCCGGCACCTGCCCCGGGGAGTTCTTGTGGGGATCGTGGGCGCGGAAATCCGCCCACACAAGCATCCCGAACTCCGCAGGCTGGCCGAGTCCCTGGGAATGCCGCTGCTCATCCAGTCCCACAACACCTCTCCAGCCTATTCAGCATTTATCGAGCAGGTGCGCGCCCTAGCCCCAGACTTGATCCTGGTCAATTCCTATTCGATGCTCATTCGCCCAGAAGTCCTGGCCATTCCGCGATTGGGCGCAGTCAACATTCACGGTGCACTGCTTCCCCAGTACCGTGGCGCGAATCCGACGCAATGGGCCCTGCTCAATGGCGAGGTAGAAACCGGGGTGACTATGCACCACATGACCCCCGAGGTCGATGCAGGCGACATCATCGCCCAGCGCCGCGTGCCAATGTATTTCGATGATACGTGGCGCGATATCCAGGCGCGCATCACTTCCGCCACCGATGCAATGCTGGCCGAAGAACTGCCCAAGTTGCTGAATGGTTCTGGTGCGCGCCAGCGGCAAGATGAATTGAGGGCTCGGTACTTCCCGCGCCGACATCCCGAGGACGGGCGGATCGACTGGCGGCAGAGCGTGATGCACACCTATAACCTGGTGCGGGCGCTTGTTAATCCGCACCCTGGCGCCTTTTACGGAGATGGCGCAGGCAAGGTTGTGTTGGATCAATATCTGACCATCCCGCAAGTGACGTCCCTGAAGTATGGCGGAGCCGGAGCCCAGATGCTGGCGTCCGCACAGGTGTCCCTGAACCCGCTCGGGCTGGCCGATTTGCCCATCGTTTTCGAATGGATGGACGACCGCCAGCGGGCTCTCTTCAACTCGCCATACATACCACTCGACCCCGCGGACGAGGCGTGGTTTGACACCATCCTAAAGCGCAACGATGTGGTCATCTTCGGCATTCGCCTACTGGAGAGCGACAGGCTCATCGGCTTCTGCCATCTGCACGGAATCAACTATCCGCATCGGACCGCTGACCTGCATACCCGGCTGGGAAGCATGGCAGAGGGGAATCACGGATACGCCGAAGAAGCTACTCGGCTGCTTTTGGATTTTGCGTTCAGAGACCTGAGCCTGCACCGGCTTTGCTCGCACGTGTTGGCCAGCCACCTCGCTGCGGTTCGCATGTATGAGAAGGTGGGATTCGTCCATGAGGGAGTCCTGCGGGCAGCAGCGCATATTGATGGCCACTATGTGGATGTCATCGTGCTGGGCATCCTGCGGGAGCAGTATGTCGTGGCCTAAAGTGGTGGCGATCCATCAACCCAACTTCTTCCCGTGGCTCGGTTACTTCGACAAAATCGCCCGTGCCGACGTGTTCATCTTCCTGGATAACGTCCAGTTTCCCAAGACCGGGGGCACGTGGATCAACCGCACGCAGCTGGCGGTCGGTGGTAGGGCGAAATGGGTGACTGTGCCCATTGTTCGGGCGTACCACGGCACACGGGCCGTCCACGAGATGAAAATCGACAACAACAGCCCCTGGCGGGCGAGGTTGTTGAAAACGATTCACATGAACTACGCTCGGGCCCCTTTTTTTGGAGCGGTGTTTCCTTTTTTGACGGAGCACGTGGAAAATCCAACCGAATCATTGTCGCAGTACAATATCGCGGCAATCCGGGCGTTAGCAGAGGTCTTGGGCCTTGACCAGTCCAAGTTTGTCCTAGGCTCAACCTTGAGCGTAGAAGGAAATGCCACACACCTGCTGATTGCGATGACACAGGCGGTTGGAGCCAGCGCCTACCTGTGCGGCGGCGGCGCATCGGGCTACCAGAGGGATGACGAGTTCCGGGCAGCGACGATTGACCTGATCCACCAAGACTATGAGCATCCGCCTTACCCACAGGCGAACACGGCCGAGTTCGTCCCAGGGCTTTCAGTGATTGACGCGTTGATGAATTGCGGGCTGGAGGGGACGCAGGCGCTCATCGAAGAGAAGAGAGCAACGGCATGAGCGCGCAGGTTGTTCGGCTGGCTAGGGGCACATTAACGTATGGCCTGGGGGCATTGCTCAACCGAATGCTCGCATTCCTGCTCCTGCCGCTGTTCACTCGCCTGCTCACCCCACAGGACTATGGCGTCAGTGCCGTCATTGGCACCTTGCTCGTCGGCCTGGGTGGCGTTTTCTCCTTGGGAACAGGGAACTCAATGGGCGTCTTGTATTTTGAGACGCGCGATCATTCAGCCCGGCCAACCGTTGTCTGGACAAACGTGGTGCTTTTGGCAGCCAACGCCGTCTTGCTCTGCACGGTGGGCATGGCGCTGGCCAGACCGCTCAGCGAGTTGCTGTTTCGCACCTCTGCCTATACCGAGTTCATTCAAATGGCCCTCATGACGACGGGGCTGTTAACGATCAGCGACCCTTTCTATGGCTACCTACGCATGGAGGAGAAAGCCCGGAACGTGGTCATACTCTCCACTGTGGATGCGGCTTTGACGATGGCGCTCAGTATCTATTTTGTCGCGGTTCTGGGACGTGGATTGCGAGGGATCTTTGAGTCCAGCCTGCTGGTCAAGGCACTCATGTTCTTGATCTTACTTGGCGCGGTTGGTCGTCGTTTGCGGCTGCGGCTGGACCCCAAGTTGGTGATGCCGCTGGTGCGCATCGGTTGTCCAAGCATCTTTGGCTTGGGCGCCTTTCTTGTGGTGGACTATATCGACCGGCTGATGCTGCAGCAAATGACGAGCACCGAGGTGGTTGGTGTTTACTCAATCGGATATGATTTTGGGATGGTCATGCTATTGGGCGTGGGCGCCTTTGCGAGCGCCTGGCCGCCGTATTTCATGTCGTTCATTGGCAGGCGTGAAGATGCTCAAGCGGCGTTTGGAAAGGTCCTGAAATACTACCTGGCTGGGTTCGGTACACTGTCCCTGATGTTCTTTGCCGCGGCCCGGCCGGTGGTATCCCTTATGACGGCGTTCCCATTCCATGCGGCGTATTCCGTGGTGGGGCTAGTGGCCCTGGCCTACATGTTCAAGGGCTGCTACCTGATTCTGCTGCCCGGGATTTACTTTGAGAAGAAGCTCTACCTACAGGCGCTGATCGAGTGGCTGGCGGCGATCTTGAATATCCTGCTGAACCTGGCACTGATCCCCCGACTGGGTATGGATGGCGCAGCGCTAGCGACGTGCCTGGCTTACCTGTCGCTCCCAATCTCTGCATACTTCGCCGGGCGACGGTATCTGGCCGTTCACTACGAGTGGCCCAAACTGGGGGCGTTGGCGGCTGGCCTGGCGGTGGCGGCGCTTGCCCTCGCGTGGATCAACGCGGCGGCGCCTTCGGTAACCCAAGTAGGGCTTTCCCTGCTGGCGCTCCTCGGGTTTGGCCTCTTTTTGGCCGTGGCGGTCTTGGGCCCGGGTGACCGCCAGAGGGGCATGAGCCTCATCAGTGCCGCCCTGAAGTCATGATGGGGAGACATTCGAAGGGCCGAGTGCTCTTTGTAGGCCAGTGCTACTACAACGCCTGGTATCTTTCCCGTGCCCTACGCCAGCTCGGGTGGCAGGCAGATGTGTTGAATTGGGATCCCGACCCGGCCTCGCAGATATTCTACCATGGCGAAGACTTCAGATTCTCGGGTTACCGACGCGACCTGCTGCGACACCTCTGGTTCTATTTTTGGGCTCTGCGGCGCTACGATATTTTTCACTTTAGTAATGCTCACGGCATGATCTTCGGCCACGTGATCCATTGGTATGTAAAGAAGTTCCTCCCTCCCTACTCCGAAATTCGGCTTTTAAAGAAGCTGGGCAAGAAGATAGTCTACTCCAACAATGCCTGCCTGGATGGGGTTGCCCAGAGTTCCTTCCGCATGTGGGGACCGGAACCCGTCTGTGATGTCTGCCCCTGGCGGGATGTGCCAAGCGTCTGCAGCGACGAGCGCAATCTCACCTGGGGCAAGCTGCGTAATAGTCTGGCGGATTACCAGTGCACATTAGGTGGGAACCGCAAGGACTACAATGATGATCCTCGGGTGCATGAGGTGCCCGAGTTCTACTGCCTCGACACGAACGTCTGGAACCCAGACCTATTGGTTCCAACGAACTATCGGCTACCGTTCTCCGCAGATACTATCAAGATCTACCATTCTGTGGGAAATTTTTACTCCCGCAGCAGTGCAACGACCAATCGTAATGTGAAATCCACTCACATTATCATACCGACCGTTGAGCGGCTCAAGGCCAACGGTTACAAGGTGGATTTGATTTTCTTCACGGATGTCCCCAACAAACATCTACGCTACTACCAAGCGCAGGCCGACATTGTAGTGGATATGCTCACATTCGGGTTCTTCGGTGCCAGTGTGCGTGAGGCAATGATGCTGGGGAAACCGGCTGTCTGTTTCCTACGACCTGAATGGCTAGAGAGCATGAAACGAGAAATTCCTGAATATGTGGATGAGTTGCCCGTAATCAGCGCAACGCAGGACACCGTCTACGAGGTACTCAGAGATTTGATTGACCATCCGGAGAAGCGGCGGGAAATTGGCCGGCGCAGCCGCGAGTTTGCGGTGAAGTGGCACTCGGCCGAGGCCGGGGCGCGCCGGTTTGACCAGATCTATACCGAGTTGTTACGTGGTTGATGTCTCCTGCTTTCTTGTCGGTCGAACACCCACCTGGACGGCCTTCGCGCTGCTCATGTTGAGCGCCGCGTGCGTGGGGGCATTCGGGCTCGTGTTCCTCGGCTATTCCCTTGGCACCCTCTGGGACTTTGACCTCTCCCACGTGGGCCTCCCGGCGGTTCTCGGCCTCTCCGGTGCCCTCCTGCCCGGGTGGATATACCAGCTGCTGACCCCCGGAGACCGAGGGGTGGTCCGAGGAACGATTGACCCGGGTGTCCACCAAGGCATAGAGAGCCGAATGTATCACGAGGTGTGCCGGTGAAGGTATGGGACGGGGCGCAGGCACTGGTGCGGTCCGCCATCGAGGCGGTCGGCCTCGCCGAGACGTGGACGCGGGCCCCAGGAATCCTCACCACGCGTCCCCGAACGTGGACGCCGGTGGACGCCTACTGGGGTCGCCACACGGTGAACTCGAAGCCGTTCGCCAGCGCCGCGGACTCCGAGCGCTATCTCCAGTGGCGATTCGAGCAATACCCCTTGTTCCGGGAGTTCATGGAAATGTGGGGCGAGCATGAGGATAAGGTAGTGCTCGACTACGGCTGCGGCCCCGGTGACGACCTCGTCGGGTTCCTCCTGTACTCGCGAGCCCGCAAGGTGATCGGCGTCGACGTGTCCCCAACAGCCCTCCGGCTGGCGCAGCGACGGCTCGCCCTCCACCGGGTGGATCGCGCCCGCGTGGAGCTGATCCGAACGGGGGACGGCGCGGTGGAACTCCCCCTCCAGGACGGGCTAATCGACTATGTGAACTGCGGCGGAGTGCTCCATCACACCACCGAGCCGAAGGGGATCCTCGCCGAGTTGCACCGCGTGCTCAGGCGTGGGGGGACGGCGAGGATCATGGTCTACAACCGCGACAGCGTCTGGTTCCACCTGTACGTCGCGTACGTGAAGGTCATCCTCGAGGGCGCCTTCCCGGGGCTGAGCGTGGAGGAGGCGTTCGCGCGGTCCACCGACGGCATGGACTGCCCCATCTCCCGTTGCTATCGGCCTGAGGACTTCCTGCGGCTGGTGGCGGGGGCGGGCTTCGACGCGACCTACCTGGGGGGCTACCTGTCACGGTGGGAGCTCGGGTGTCTGGCGGAGCACGGAGCGGCTGCCCGCGAGGACAGTCGGCTGGGGATCGAGCACCGGGAGTTCCTCCGGAGCCTCGAGTTCGATGTGCGAGGGCTACCTCGGTACCGGGGGAAGCACGCCGGCATCGGTGGGACGTACGCGGCCCGGAAGGCCGGGTGAGGAGGCGACCGGAACCGATGGCGCGCCGCGTATTGATACTCTACTGGCACCCCTCGGGACTCCCGACGCGAGCAGCGACGATGCTGGTCCAGGCCCTCACCCTTCGCGTCGAGATCAACGCCGTGGTCCCGAAGCCCGAGAGTTCGACCATGCTGCCCGTGGCGGCCGGGATCGAGACCGCTGAGCCTTTTCCGGGGTCGTAAGGAGATCCATGGCCCCAATCCTCGTCGTGTACTACTCACGCGAGCACCCGATGCGGGTAACAGTCTTCGACCACCTGTACTCGTTTCGCCGTTATTCGGGCCAGCCGTGCTACTACCTCAACCTCGCCGAGCGGCGGCCGGGGACGCACCTCTTCCGGATGGGCTTCGCCCTGGTCGTCTTCCACACCAGCTTCCTCTCCCCACGCTGGAACCTGGCGCATTTCCAGGAACTGGTGGACAAAGCCCGGCCGCTCCGCGACCTGCCGGGGGTCAAGATCGCCTTGCCGCAGGATGAATTCCTCCATACGGATGCCCTCTGCGAGTTCCTGCGGAACTTCGATGTGACCCACGTCTTCTCGGTGATGCCCGAGTCGGAGTGGCCAACGATCTATCGGGGGGTCGACCGTACTCGCGTCAAGTTTTCCCGGGTGCTCACAGGATACCTCGAGACGGAGACGCTTGCTCGCATCGAGCAGCCCGCGGCGACTGCACCGGCGCGGAACATCGACATCGGCTACCGGGCCTGGTGCGCCGCGCCCTGGCTGGGTCGCCACGGTCTCCTCAAGGCGACCCTGGCCGAGGTCTTTCAGCAACGGGCCGCGCAGGCAGGCCTCCGGGTGGACATCTCCACGCGGGACCAAGACGTTTTCCGCGGAGATTCCTGGTACGACTTCCTGCTGCGCTGCAAGTACACCCTGGGTGTCGAAGGGGGTGCTAGCATCCTGGACCGGGATGGCACCATCCGCCGTCGGACAGAGGCCTTCCTACAGCGAAACCCCGGGGCCAGCTTTGCCGAGATCGAGCAGGCGTGTTTCCCGGGGATGGACGGATCCGTCCATCTTGTCGCGATTTCCCCGCGTCATTTGGAGGCCTGCGCGACCCGCTCCTGCCAGGTGCTGGTAGAAGGGGAATACAACGGCATTCTCAAGCCTGGGGCGCACTATATCGAGGTGAGGCGAGATTTCAGCAATGTGGACGAGGTGCTTGATCTGATCAGACAAGACACGCGGCGGGAGGAGTTGACCGACCGGGCGTACCGAGACATCGTCACTTCCGAGGCGTACACCTACGGCCGCTTCGTGCGGTTCGTGCTCGAACAGGCGCTCGGCCCCCCACCGGTCGGCCGGTCCCGAGCCCAGTCGGGAGGCCTTTGGCTCCTGAGCACGTGGGGGGCAGTGGCGGACCGGGCGAGCTGGGCCAGGGTGGGCCTTCGCCTCCGGTGCGCGGCCCTCATCCGGCGGCTGCCGCTGCCGTTGCAGCGCGTGCTGCGCCGCGTTCGCCAGACGCTCCGCGGCCTCGGCGACGGATGCTGGCCGATATGAAGAGGTCAGTGTGCATCATCTCGTGTTGCCCGATTGCCCGGGACCCCCGCGTCCTGCGCCAGATCGAATGCCTGGCACCGCGCTACGCCGTAACCGCGGTCGGGTCGAGCATCCGCCTCGTGCATCATGTCACCGCGTTTCGGGACCGTTGCCTCGAGAAGATGATCCTGGCGCTCGCAGCCTCTGATCCTAGAATCTCGCTCGACTTCATCCTCGTTCCCCGACACTCGGGCTACATCGAGGAGCTGGAGGCGCGGGCCAGGCAGGTGGCCCCCGAGCGGGTGGTCTTCCATCCACCCGTCCCGCCAGAGCAGACGGCTCCAGGCGTGGCACAGTACGCCATGGGGTTTTACCTGCTCGCACCCAGCAACTACAACCACCTGATAGCCGCCCCCAAGAGGTTCTTCGACTACATCGCCGCGGGGATGCCCGTGTACATCGGCCCCTCGCCGGCCATGACGGACATCGTCGAGGGTGACGGGTTGGGCTGCGTCGCGCCGTCTTTCGATCCGCAGGAGGTGGCAGCCACGCTGAACGCCGTGGACGCGCCTCAGCTGGCCGCGATGCAGCATGGGGCACGACCGGCCGCCGAGCGCTTCCACGCAGATGCCGAGATGGCCAGGGTTGTTCCCCGCTATCGCGCCGCGCTTCCAGAGGACCCCAGCGAGGCCGGCATCCCGTCCGACGACGTTCAGGCCGGCCGCCGGTCGTCGCCTGTGCGGCCGGGCTGAATCGGAGTCACATGCCAGTCATCGCTTCGATTACTCCCCTCGCTGTGGAACGGGACAGCCGGACATTCAAACAGGCCGCCTCGATGATCCGGCTCGGCTATGACTCGGTCGTCATCGAGGGACGCGCGAGCCACCTGGACCGCCGCGACCTCCCCTTCGAACTCCGCAGTCTTGGTGGTGGCGAAACTGGGCCCGATGCTGGGGCCGCCGCTCCGAACCGGGGGGGGCAGAGCGGGCGCTTCCCGGGCAGGCTGGCCCACTGGCTGGGGCAGCTCGCCTCGCGGGTGCCTGGGATCCGGTATGCCGTTGATCACGTGTACTGGTACGGAGTGCGAACTTTTCTTGCCGCCCCGATGGCGTCGCTTTACTACCTACACGCATTCACGCAGTTCCCGGCGGTCTACCTCCGCAGCCGGATACACGGGGTCCCCTATGTCTATGATGCGCACGATTTCTACCAGGGAATCGAGGACGGCGGGGAGTTCGGGTGGCTGCACCGGCGCCTCCGGCTGCCCTGGGAGCGCTGGCTGGAGGCTGCATGCATCCGGCACGCAGCGGCGGTCGTGACCGTGAGCGATGGCGTGGCGGCGCTCCAGGGTCAAGCCTTTGGGTGCCGGCCCACGGTCATCCGAAACTGCGAAGATCGCCGCCTGCATCGTGCCCCGTCCCGCCGGCTGCGGGAGACGACGGCGGTAGAACCGAGCGGCTTCCTCTTCGTCGTCGTGGGGCATGCAAAGCCGGGTCAAGCGATTCCCCAGCTGCTGGAGGCCATGAGGGGGACGCCGCCACACGTCCATGTGGCCCTGCTTGGGATGGGGTATGAGCGATTCGCCGCACGGATCCAGGCCCTGGACCTTCAATCGAGGGTCCACCTCCTCCCGCCGGTGCGGTCCTTCGAGGTGGTCCCCTTCATCGAGGACGCGGATGCCTCGCTCCTCCTGTACTATGCACGCTCGAGAAACTACGCGCAGTGTCTGCCCAACGGGTTCTTCCAGGCCATTGCGGCAGGCCTCCCCCTGCTGTACCCGGAGCTGCCCGAGGTGGCGAGGCTGGCGCGAGACCACGCCCTGGGACTGCCGATCGATCCGCTCTCGCCGGCCTCCATCGCCCGGGGGATGCTGGCGTTCGCGGAGCAGCCGGATCGGCTGTTGGAGTTCAGGCGGAACGCCCAGCGCGCCCGGGAGGTCCTCAATTGGGAAGGCGAAGAGGAGATCCTCGCCACACTCCTGAGGCGCTGCCTTCATGGGCCGCACCGCGGGGAGGCGTAGTCTATGTGCGGGATCGCCGGTATCATTTCCCCTGGGGGTGTTGACACGAAGGTTCTGAAGCGCATGTCGGCGGCCCTCCGACACCGCGGGCCGGACGGCCGAGGAATCATGCTGTATTCCCCGCGGCACGGCATTCAGGTTCAACGCGGTGAAGTCGGCGCCGGAGACGAAGCAACGGGAGCAACCGTTGGCTTCGCCCACCGACGCCTCTCCGTTATTGACCTCTCGGAGGCCAGTGGTCAGCCGATGGTAGACGAAGCCGGGACCATCTGTTTGGCCTTCAACGGAGAGGTGTATAACTATCGGGAGCTGCGTGCCGAATTGGAGAGGAAAGGGTGCAGTTTCAGAACAACTGGAGACACCGAGGTCCTGGTCCGCGCCTACCAGGCGTGGGGACCCGCTTGCCTCCCTCGGCTGAATGGAATGTGGGCGTTCGCTCTGCTCGATGTCCCCCGGCGCCGCGTCATCCTTTCCCGGGACCGATTCGGCATCAAGCCGCTGTACTTTGCCGTCCGACATGGCGCCTTCTACTTTGCCTCAGAGATCAAGGGCCTTCTGGCTGCGTCTGATCTGCCGTGCGAACCCAACCAGCGCACGGTGGCCCGATTCCTCCTCACGGGGTTGGTAGACGATACGGAGGAAACCTTCTTCACGGGGATCCATGCGCTGCCCCCCGCGCACTGGATGTCCGTTCCCCTGGACGGCCAGGAGCCCAGCGGCCATTCCGCACCCTACTGGTCTTTCCCCACCGTCACCTTCCCGGGGACGCAGGAAGAGGCCAGGGAGCGGTTTCAGGCGCTCTTTCTCGACGCCATTCGCATCCACATGCGGAGCGACGTCCCCGTGGGAACCTGTCTCAGCGGGGGGCTGGATTCATCGTCGATTGTGTGCGCTGCCGACCTGCTACGTCGGGAGGGGGACATTCCCAACTACACCCACCATGCTTTCGGGTACCGATCCCCGGATTCTGCTTCCAATGAAGCCCCGTATATGGAACACGTCGTTGCGGCAACCTCGGTCGCGCTGCACTACGTGGACGTTGATGCCGATGCCTTCCAGGCCGCTTTGCCTCAAATTCTTCGTGCCCAAGACGAGCCCTTTGGCTCGGCCAGCATCGTGGCCCAATGGTTCGTCTTCCAGCGCGCCAAGACCGGAGGGATGAAGGTCATGCTGGACGGCCAAGGAGCCGACGAAACGCTGGCCGGCTACCATTTCTACTTCGCTACCATCGCGGCCCAGCAGCTTGCTGGCGGGAATCTCTCCGCCTTTTGGCGCCTCCGCGCCGCCTACCAGCGTGAGATCGGCCCCTTCCCCGTATCCGTCCGCTCCGCAACGCAGATGCTCCTGGCGAGGTGGTCTCCCAGGCTCGCCGGCCTCCTCCGCCGCAACCGCTCCCTCCTCCGGCTGCGGCCCCTGAGCATTGCGCTGACCGATGCCCTGAATCGCCCGGAGTGGCTCGAGACGCCCGCCGCCACCGAGGCCGCCGCCGCCCCGTCGTTGGGGGCCCGCTTGCAGCAAGACGTCCGATCACTAGTGCTTCCCGCCCTGTTGCGCTACGAGGACCGGAACTCGATGGCACACTCCCTCGAGGCCCGGGTGCCGTTCCTTGACTACCGGCTCGTGGAGTTCGTGGGCAGTCTCCCGGACCAGTGGAAGATCCGGGGGACGACGACAAAATACGTCCTCCGCCAGGCGATGCAAGGTATCCTGCCAGAGGGCATCCGAACCCGCAAGGATAAGATCGGGTTCAAGGCGGATCCCGATCTCACGCTTTCTTTTTTCCAGAAGCATCATGAGGCATTGTTGGTGAACCAGAGCGAGTGGGAGCGGTGCTGGTTTCGACCGGGGGGGATTGAGGCGCTTTTGAACCGGTACGATGGCTCGGGTGCGGCGGAATTCGGGCTGTGGCGGGTCCTCAATACAAAGCTGTGGGCCCGCCAATTCTGGAGTTAGGAGCACGGAATGTGCGGCATTCCGGTTCCTGAGGCTGCCGCGCAGGCTTCTGTCGCCGAACCTCGGCCGTCGCCGGGGCCTGGACATCTACATCCAGACGCAGAAGTAAACGCGAGCGGGAGGCAGGTCAGTTCACCATGCACAATCGCATAAATGGCGTCCTGCTGCTTTACCACCGCTGGTTGGCCCCGAATGCACCCACCATCATGGAACACGTGAAGGCGTTCGCTCGGCATTCGCGTTTCAAGGTCTGGACCATCAACACGGAACTGGGGTTCCCGGACGCGTTGGACGACCTGGACTTCCAGGTCATTGTGTTGCACTACTCGATCTTTGCCTGGCTCCCCTTCAGCATTTCCGACAGATTCCTCCGGTATCTTCACCGATCCGAGTCCAGCCACAAGATCGCTTTTTTCCAGGACGAATGCCGGTACTGGCCGCAACGGGCGGAGTTCATCAACCGCTACGGCATCGGGTGCGTGTACACCTTGCTCGACCCGGCATACTTCGGGGCGACCTACCTGAAGTACACCCGTGTACCCAAGCTGGTGTCTACCCTGCCCGGCTATGTCAGCGACGACCTTGTGACCCTGGCACGTCAGCTGACAAAGCCAAGTGTAGACCGCACGATTGACATCGGGTATCGAGGGCGCCAGCTTCCGTACCTGTACGGCAGGGGGTCTCAGGAGAAGCACGTCATCGGGGTACAGTTTCGAGAGCGGGCGGCTGATCTGGGCCTTCGGGTGAACATCGAATCCGAGGAAGACCAGCGGATCTATGGGAAGGGGTACTATGCCTTCCTGGCGAACTGTCGTGCGGTTCTTGGCGTGGAGGCGGGGGTATCGATCTTCGATACTGACGACGTCGTTCGGCCCCAATATGAGCGGTTGATGGCGGACAACCCGCGCCTCAGTTTCGAAGAGGCGTATGCGAAACTGCTTCACCGATACGAGGATAACATTCCCTACCGGACCATCAGCCCGCGGCACTTTGAGGCCGCGGCCTTCCGGGTGTGCCAGATCCTGTTTGAGGGGAAATACTCGGGCATCATACAGCCCATGGTGCATTACATCCAACTCAAGAAGAATTTCTCGAACTTTGACGAAGTGATCCGCCTGTTCAAGGATGACGCGTTCCGGCATGAACTCACGGAGAATGCCTATCGCGACCTGATCGCCTCGGGTCGATACACCTATCAGCGCTTCCTCGAGACCTTCGATGAGGAACTGTTGGCAGCGGGTTTCACGCCGGCGATACCGCCATCGCAGGTTCAAGAGGTCACGAGACTGCTGGAGCGGGGAAGCGCGTACAGACACCTGCGCACCTGGATAACCTCGCTCCGGCACCGCCCTTTCCCCGGGAGGAAATACGTCAGAGTATTCGCAAAGCCCGTGCTCAAGCGCCTCAGGGAATTGCGACAGGAGCAGTCCTAATGTGCGGCATCGCGGGGATCATCGCCCTCTCGGGCCAACCCATCCCGAACCTCGAGCGCCGGTTGGAGGTGATGAATCATCTGCAGCGGCACCGCGGGCCGGACGGCCAGGGAATCTGGCGGCATCCACGGGGACGCGTCGGATTTGCCCATCGACGGCTCAGCATCATCGACCTGAAGACCGGCCACCAGCCCATGCACGGGATGGGCGATGACTGGATCACCTACAACGGAGAGATCTACAACTTTCCCGAGCTGCGGGCGGAGCTCGGCCCGGAGAACTTTATCACCACCTCTGACACCGAAGTCATCCTGCATGCCTACCGCCGCTGGGGTGCAGACTGCGTGAACCACCTCCGCGGGATGTTTGCGTTCGCTCTCTGGGATGAGGAGCGTCAGGTGCTCTTCTGCGCCAGGGATCGCTTCGGCATCAAGCCCTTCTACTACATGATCCGCGATGGCATCTGCTATTTCGCCTCGGAGATCAAGGCCCTGCTCCCGTTCGTCCATCGGATCGAAACCGACCTGGAGGGCTTCAAGGATTACCTCACTTTCCAGTTCTGCCTGGATCGAAAGACCTTGTTCCGGGGGATCCAGGAGCTCCTGCCCGCCCACACCTTGCGGATCGCACATGGCGCCGTGGCCGCCTCGCGCTATTGGGAGGTGTACTTCGAGCCGGACTTCGACCATACGCCGAAGTACTTCGAGGAGCGGCTGCGGACGTTGTTGGAGGAGTCCGTCGCGCTGCACCTGCGCAGCGACGTGCCGATCGGGGCGTACATCAGTGGCGGCCTGGATTCGAGCGCGGTGGCCTGCGTGGCGACGCGCCAGCAGCCCCAGGGGGAAATGGTCGGGTTCACGGGGAAGTTTTCAACGTACGGTCCCGCATACGACGAGAGCGGGTATGCGCGTACCCTCGCAAACTGGCTCAGCTTCACCCTGTACGAGGTAGATATCACCGTCGCGGATTTCCTCGAGGCCATCGGCAAGGTCATCTACCATTTGGACTTTCCGGTCGCCGGTCCAGGCTCGTTCCCCCAGTACATGGTCTCCCGGCTGGCAGCGCAGCATCGAAAGGTCGCCCTGGGCGGCCAGGGGGGCGACGAGATCTTCGGCGGGTACGCGCGCTACCTCATCGCCTACTTCGAGCAGTGCATCCGAGGCGCAATTGACGGAACGATGCACAGCGGCAACTTCATCGTCACCTATGAGTCCATCATCCCGAACCTCACCGCCCTGCGCAATTACAAGCCCCTGCTCCAGGAATTCTGGCGCGAGGGCCTGTTCGAGGAGATGGACCGGCGCTACTTCCGGCTCATCAACCGCTCCGCCGCTCTCGGGCCCGCGATACACTGGGACCTGCTCGGAGACTACTCGCCGTACGAGACCTTCCGTACCATCTTCAAAGGGGGCAACATCCGGAAGGAGTCCTACTTCGACCTGATGACCCACTTCGACTTCAAGACGCTCCTCCCCGCACTCCTGCAAGTCGAGGATCGGATGAGCATGGCCCACGGCCTCGAATCGCGGGTCCCGTTGCTCGATCATCCCATCGTCGAGCTGGCGGCAACGATCCCATCCAACATCAAGTTCAAGGATGGGACCATGAAGCATATCCTCAAGCAGGTCGCGCGTCCCTTCCTGCCGCCTGCCATCGTAGAGCGGCAGGACAAGATGGGATTCCCGACGCCACTCGCGGAGTGGGTCAGGGGCGAGGCCCGGGATTTCGTGCGCGACGTGTTCTCCTCGGCAGCCGCCCAGAGCCGGGCCCTGATCGACAGCCGCCGGGTCCTGGACGCCCTGGACCGGGAGCCGCAGTTCGGCCGCACAGTGTGGGGCCTGCTCTGTCTGGAGCTCTGGCAACAGACCTTCCACGACCGCGAGCATGCCTTCAAAGCACTCCTGGAGGAGGAACGGGTGCCGACATGGGCCGACACGTTCTGATCACGGGAGGCGCCGGCTTCATCGGATCCCACCTGGCGGAACGCCTGCTGGGGCGGGGGGACCGCGTGCTGGTCCTTGACAACTACGCGACCGCACGGCGGGACAGTCTGCCCTCGCACCCCGACCTCCACGTCGTCGAGGGATCGATCGCCGAGCCCGACCTGGTCGAACGGGTCTGGGCGGACTTCCGCCCCCAGGTCGTCGTCCACGCCGCCGCATCCTACAAGGATCC
>CAZRDA010000004.1:0-23611 GCA_964598715.1 uncultured bacterium
GGCCTCCCGTGTCGAGACCGAGGAGGGCCGAAAAGCGTTCCGGAGAGATCTCCTGCCGCAGGACGATCTCGGGGCAGGGCCGGTCGGCGTCCACCCGGACGTGCATGAGTTCGGCCACCCGGTCGAAGACCCGCCGAGCCTCGCCCTCCCCGCACGCTCCGGCTGGCCGTGCCGCCGCCACGAGGCCCAGGATGACCGCGGCGATCAGGAGATTTTGACGATGTCGAGGATAAAGAGGCTGATCCATGGCACGTAGGTCACCAGGAGCGTCACAAACACCAACACCAGGGTGTACATAAACCCGGCCTTGAACACCTCCCAGAAGGGGAGCCCGGCGATCGCCGAGGTCGTCATGAGGACGGTCGCAACCGGCGGAGTCTGCTGGCCAACCCCCAGGTTGATGGTCACGATGATCCCGAAGTGGATCGGGTCAATCCCCAGTTGCCGGATCAGGGGCATGACGATCGGCACGATGAGGATGATCGCCGCGGCGCTGTGGAGGAACATCCCCGCCAGGAAGAAGAACAGGTTCAGGAAGAGAAGGATCAGGTACTTGTTGTTGGTCGTCTCCAGGATGGCCCGGGCGAACTGCTGGGGGATGCGCTCGTTGGTCAGATACCACCCGAGCACGGCCGAGGCCGCCACGATCAGCATGACCGACGCGGTCTGGAGGGACGAGTCCTTGACGACCCGGGTGAGATGCGGCCAGGAGACCTCGCGGTAGGCGAAGACGCCGATGAGGAAGGCCGCGACCGCAGCCAGGGCCGCGACCTCGGTGGCGGTCGCAACGCCGAAGAGGATGCCCCCCCAGATCACGACGGGGATGAAGAGCGCCCAGGCGGACTCCAGTGTGGCCCGGCCGACCCGGCGGAGCGAGAAGGCATCTTCCACGGGGAACTTGTACTTCCGGGCATAGTAGTAGGACAGGAGCATCATGCACCCCCCCGCCAAAAAGCCGGGGGCGAAGCCGGCGAGGAAGAGCCTGGCTACCGATTCCTCGGCCATCCAGGCGTAGATGATCATGGGGATGCTCGGCGGGATGAGGATGGCGGCGCTGGCCGCGTTCGAGACCACGGCGGCGCTGAAGGCGCGGGGGTAGCCCCGTCGCTCCATGGCCGGGATCACGACCTTGCCGATGGCGGCGGCGTCCGCCACGGAGGAGCCGGAGATCTCGCTCTGGATCATCGTCGCGAGGATCGTCACCATCGCGAGCCCACCCCGGATGTATCCCACCAGGGAGCTAGCGAGATTGACCAGCCGGAGGGAAATCCCGCCCGTCTCCATCAGGCCCCCGGCCAGGATGAACAGCGGGATGGCGAGGAGCGGAAAACTCGAGGCGCCCGCAAAGAGGTTGAGGGGGATGACGGTCAGCGGCGCCGCCCCCTTGGCCACGAGTAAGACCGCGGTGCTGAGGACCAACGCGTAGCCGATGGGGACATTGATCGCCGTCAGGCCCAGGATGAGGACGAGGATCAGCCATTCCATACCGCGCCGCCCCTACTCCGTCGCATCACGTCCGTATGTCTGCTGCCGGAGCGGCCCACCGCGGAGGAGCGCCGCGAGGTCCACCAGGCTGATCAGCAGGACCAGGCCCCCGCTAATCGGCAGGACGCTGTAGATCCAGCCCATCCGCACCCACACCAACGAGACCGCCGTGTCTGCCCTGATCGCGTCTGCGAGGACCCAGCCGTAATAGAGGAGGATCCCCTGGAACGAGAGGACGCACACCTCGGCCGCGACGGCGACTCCCCTCCGCGCCGCCGGGCCCAAGCGTTCCACGAGGGTCTCGAAGGCGATGTGCCGCCGATGGTAGGCCGCAATGACCGCGCCGTAGAAGGTCAGCCAGACCAGGAGATAGGAGGCGAATTCGTCGTACCAGATCAGGGAGGCACCCAGGACGTACCGGTAGAACACCGCGACCGTTACAAGGAGCGTCATGGCGAGGAGGAGGACCATCGCCCAGGCCTCCACCAGGGCCATGAGTCCCCGATAGAGGCTCCCCAGGACGGACCGTCGGCTCGCCGCGCCCATCATGTGTCCTCTTCACAAGGGACCACCCCGGCCCCGGACGCCCGGGGACCGGGGTGGCACCGCCCGCCGACTACCGGAGGGCCTGAATCAGTTTGACGAGATCCCCGCCGCCCTTCACCTCTTTCGCGAATTCGTCATAGATGGCGGCGGAGGCCTTGATGAAGGCGTCCTTGTTCACCTCGTTCATCTTCATCTGGCCCGTCGTGAGTTTTGCGGCCAACTCCCTGTCCAGGCGCTCCCCCTCGCTCCGGGCGAGATCGCCGACCTCGACCGCGATCTTTTCAAGGGACTGCTGGACGTCCTTCGGGAGCTTCTCCCAGAAGGCCTCGCTGATGGCCGGGTAGGCGGGGGTGTACACGTGCCCGGTCAGGGAGAGGTGCTTCTGGACCTCGTGTAACTTGGCCGACGCAATCTGGGGGAAGGGGTTCTCCTGCCCGTCCATCACCCCGGCCTGGAGGGCCGAGTAGACCTCGGCGAAGGGCAGGGGGGACGGGTTCGCCCCGTAGGCGCGGAACATCTTGCCCCGCCAGACTCCGCCCGGGATCCGGAGCTTGATCCCCTTGAGGTCCTCGGGCGTCACAATCGGCCGGACGTTGTTCGTCACGTGCCGGAACCCGTTCTCCCAGTAGGCGAGGAGGCGCATCCCCTTGCCCGGCACCGGCTCCAGGAGGGCTGCCTTGACCTTGGGGTCCGCGGAGACCTTCTTCATGTGGACCCGGTTCACGATGATGTAGGGCATCTCGAAGACCCCGAAGGCGGGCTCGACGGTGCTCATGATCGTGGAGGGGAGGAACATCTCCAGCGCCCCGACCTTGATCCCCTTGACCATGACCTCGTCGGTCCCCAACTGGCTGGAGTGGAACAGCTTCACCTCGACCCGGCCTTGCAGCGCTGCGTTGACCCGCTTGGCGTACTCGCTGGCCGTGATGTCAAACAGGGAGTTGGGGAAGCCGACGTGCCCGAACCGGATCTCGATCGGCTTCTGCTCCGCCCGGGCCTGCTCGATCCCGGTGAAGCCCGCGAACAGCCCCAGCATCACCACGACGATGACCCCGATCTTCCGCATGGCGCTCTCCCCCTTTCGCAGTTCAAAGAGTCCAGCCGCGGGCCAGCCGCCCCGCGTTCGGCCGCCGTCGCCCGATTCAACGGCGGGGCGTCATAGGACGGACTCCGGGCCTTGACGTGCCACGAGCGCTCTCGAACCCGGCGTGCAGGGCGCCCAGGTTCGCCCGGCGGACGCGGTCCCCCCCCGCCGCCCCCTTCAGCAGCGCCTCGGCCGTTTCAAATCTCACCAGGTCCGTCAGTCCGATGACGGCCCCGATGAGGGCCGGGGTCAACTCGGCCTTGTGGGCCTTCGCGATCCCGCTCAGGTCGCGCGTGATCACTCTCGCCTTCCCCGTCACGGCACCGGAGCCTTCCCCGTTGACCAGAAGGAGTCCCCCCGGCTTGAGGCCCGTGAGAACGTTGACTTCGCTGAGGAGGGTCGGATCGGTCACCACGACCCAATCGAGGGAGGCGTCCTCCTGGTACGTCTCGATGGGTTCGCCGTCCACCCGGAGGAGGGCCGTCTCCGGTTTGAACCCCCGCAGGAAGAGCCAGGGGGGACGGAACTGGACGTACTTGCCCTCTTGGAGGGCCGCCTCCCCGAGGAGCCGCGGGGTTGCGACGAACGGAGCCACCTGATCGTACCGGGGCTCACGGCGGCCATGAAAGCGCAACTCTTTCACCGGACGGCCCTCCAGGCGGCATCAACCTGCTTCTGGAGCGCCTGAACCTCTCGTGGGCGGAGACCGTCAAACCGCCGCTGAAGCGCGAGATACTCCCTGATGGGGCGGCGGCGTTCGGGCCTGTAGGTCAGCCGTCGCTTTCCCCCGACGACCTCATAGAGGATCCAGAGCCCGGCCTCGACCGCGGCGGCCGTGACCGCAACCGTGTCGGCGTGAGGGTAGCCCCAGGCGATCGGACAGGGGGTCAGGACCTGGATGTAGCGGAACCCGGTGACCCGGGCCGCCCGGCGGAGTTTCCGCCGGTAGTCCTCGGGGTGCGAGACCGCGGCGGTCGCGACGTAGGGCACCCCGTGGGCTGCCATGATCCGCGCCACGTCCTTCCGGAGCATGGAGGCGCCGGTCGGGGTGGTCGGTGTCCGGGCGAGGCTCGTGGAGGTGGAGGTGGCCTGGCCCTGCGTGTTCATCGCCACCTCGTTGTCGTAGCAGATATAGAGGATGTTCTCGTTGCGGCTCGCGGCCCCCGAGAGGGCCTGAAAGCCGATGTCTGCGGTCCCCGAGTCTCCGGCGAAGCAGACCACGTGCACGTCCTTGAGCCCCCGCGCGTCGTAGGCGCGCCGGAGCCCTGTGGCGGCCGCCGGAGCGCTCTCGAAGATCCAGTGGACGAAGGGGACCTGCCACGCCATGCCGGTGTAGGAGAGACTGAAGGTCGCCGCGCAACTGGCCGGGCAGAGGACAGCCATCCTCGACCCGAGCGTCTCGGCCAGGATGTCGGCGGCCGGGAGGGCCCCGCACCCCTCGCAGGCGGTCCCCATCATGACCGGCGGCAGGCTGAAACGACCCGACTTCGGGAGGGTGGCGATCGGGTGAGGAGATGCCATGGCGGTCTCCTTCATCCCTAGCGGGCCGCGGGATGAAACTGGGGTGACTCGTCGCGCACCCGGTCCCGGACCAGGCCGAGCCAGTGGACGGACCCGTCGGGGCCATCGAACGGGCTGCTCCGCTTCAGTGCCCGCCGCACGAGATCCCCGATCTGGGCGACCGTCACGTCCCGCCCCCCCAGCCCGCCGATGACCCCGAGGACCCGCGGCGCCCTGGGCAGCCCGTAGAGGGCCGAACGCACCTCCTCGTAGAGGACGCCGTTGCCCCCCGCGGCACAATTGCGGTCGAGCGCAAGCACCACCTCCGCCTCGCCAAGCGCCTCCCGGAGCGCCTCCGCGGGAAAGGGGCGATAGACCCGCACCTTGCACAGGCCCGCCGCGACCCCGTCGCGCTGCAATTCCTTGACGGCCCGCCGGGCCGCCTTGACCATCGAGCCCATCGTCACGACCATGCACCCCTTTGGCCCCCCCGTGAGATCCACGAGGCCGCGCGGGATCGCCCGGAAGGTCTCGGCGTAACTGGCCGCCACCTCGGGGAGGACCGCGAGGGCACAGCCCATAGCGAGATGCTCGGCGTACTTGAACTCGGTGTACCACTCGGGCGGGGTCGGGGGGTTCAGCCCCCGCGGCTCCGCGGGATCCAGCAACGCCTCGACCTGTGGGGGGCCGAGCCAGCGGTCCACCGCGGCGGCGTCGGGGACCGCCACCCCTTCGGCCGTGTTCGAGTGGATGAAGGATTCGTAACAGAACATTCCGGGGAGGCGGACCCGGCGGTCCTCGCAGACCTTGTAGAGGTGGAGGCACGTCTCCAGCACCTCCTGGGCGTCTTCGCAGAAGACCTGGATCCAGCCGGCCCGGTTCACCCCGAGGGCGTCGTTGTGATCGGCGTACCGCGTGTGCGGGACGGAGATGCCCCGATTCACCACCGCCATGACGATCGGACAGCGGCTCCCCGACGCGGTGTACAGGTGCTCGGCCATGAAGAGGAGGCCCTGGGAGTTGGTCGCCGTGAAGACCCGCGTTCCCCCGAGGGAGGCCCCGATCGCCGCGGCCATCGCCGCGTAGTCCGACTCCATGTTGATGAACTCGCACCGGAGCCGACCGGCCTGCACGTCGCGGGCGATATCACCGAGCATCGCCGACTGGGGGGTGATCGGGTAGATGGGAATCACCTGGATGCGCGCCAGGCGCAACGCCCTCGCCGTCGCCTGGTTCGCCGTCAGGAGTTCAACCGTCGCCATGCCGCCCCTCCCTCCTGACCGATACCCCTCTCTCGCCCCGCCGCGCCCGCAGAGGGACCGGCGGAGGCATTCTACCACCGAGTGCAGGTCGCCTTCCGCCCTCTCTCGGCCATCGGTCCCGGGAGCCATCCCCGGCCCCCCCGTCCACGGGAGGCTCCGACATTCCCCCCGCACATTCCCCGAGGCCGGGCGGGGAGTAACCCTATGATTCTGGCCGCATCCATACGCTCGAGCCTGCATGAAGCGAGGAGGGCAAGTTTCGCTTGACAACCCCCGGCGCCAGGCGTATTTTGGCCGGGTTTTTGCTTATTGCCTGCCCGGGTCCAATGGAGGCTCGCTGGAAGAGGGGGTGAGGGTCCGATGGCCAAAGCCGAAACCAAGACCGCCAAACTGGCGTCTCGGGAGATCGCCCAACCGGAGAAGGTGCACCCGTGCCCCAAGGACGGGAGCAAAATGATCTGGGTGACCTACTACCCGGAGCAGGGCAAGGCGAAGAGCGCCCTCCGCTGCGAGAAGTGCGGCGCCATGAAGTTCCGCACCGAACTGAACTGATCGTTCCCGTTCGACCGGAGAATGCCAGGGGCCGGAAGGCAACCCCTCCCGGCCCCTCGTTTTTCTCGCCAGGCACGCCGCGGCCTCCCCGTCCCGAGCCGCGGCTGGCCCTCCCTCGCCTCGACCGGCCCGCCTACTGGATCTGCCGGAGCCGCTCCTGCGCCAACCGGGCCTCCCGTGAGTTCTTGAACCGATTCACGAGTTCGCGCAGGGTCGCGGTCCCCCGGGCGGTCTCCCCCAGTTCCAGGTAGGCGTACCCCTGCTTCAGCATCGCGCTCGGGACCTTGTTACTGTCGGCGTGGTTCTTGACGACCGCGTCGAACTCCCGGATCGCCTCCGCGTAATTGCGCTGGCTGTAGTAGGACTCCCCCAGCCAGTACTGGGCGTTCCCCACCAGGCTCGTCTTGGGAAAGAGTTGGATGTACGTCTTGAACCCGCTGATGGCCAACTCGTAGTTCCCCCTGGTGTAGTCATTGAGCGCCGCCTTGTACACCTCATCCGGCGTTGCCCCCGGAGGCACCGCCGGGGCGGTGGCCGCGGCCGGCGGGGGGAGGGGGGCGGGAGCCGGGGCGGGGACCGGCGCCGGCCCTGCACCGGGCACAGCCGCCTGGGGACTCGACGGGCCCGGCGGGGACGGGGCTGCGGGCGGCTTCTGGCTTGCCAGCCGCACCGCCACCTCCAGGGCATCAATGCGCCTGTTGAGTTCGCTGAACCGGTGTGCCGTTTCCTCCAGCCGACCCTGTACGATCCGGCTCTCGGAAGTGGCCTCCCCGATCTTCCCGCTCAGTTCCCCCTGGGCCTGGGAGAGGCGTTGCGCCTCTTCCCTCAGGCTGGTCAGAACCTGGTCCAGCTTAGCTCGCTCCTCACCCTCGACGGCCTGGAGCCGCTCCCGGATTTGGGTCTCCACCCGGGCCAGCCGCTCCTCGGCGAAGGCGCGGCCCCCCTCGATGATGCGGGAGAGGGCCGCGACGTCGCGGCGGAGAACCCGGACATCCTCCTGGAGCGTCCCGTACTCCTGCGGCGCCACCACGGCGCCGCAGGCCGTCAGGGGGAGCGCGAGGAGGAGCAGCGCCCGCCTTGCCCAACCATCGTGCTGCACTGCCGTCACCTCCTAGTGCCGGGCCAACTCACTTCGCCCACTGCCTGAGGGCCCATGGTGGCACAGCCGTTCAGGGCGAGAACCACGCCAAGCAGAATCGCTTCCAGGGCACGCCGCGGGATGCGGCAGCCCTTGCGCGCATAGGACCCCGCGGGGGCCTCGCAGGCCCTGCGTCATCCTGCGGGATGGCGGCGGACCCCCCGCCCGTTCGGCTCCCGCTACCGTTGGACCGCAAAGTGGCCGCGGCGGTTGTACCGCCAGGCCGACTCGTCGTGGCCCAGAACGAAGGGCCGCTCTTCCCCGTAGGAGATCGTCTTGATCCGTGCCGCGGCGATCCCCGCCGCCACCAGGTACTCCTGGACCGCCTTCGCCCGCCGCTCCCCGAGAGCGAGGTTGTACTCGGTGGTCCCCCGCTCGTCCGCGTGCCCCTCCATCGTGATATTGACCGCGGCGTTCGCCTTGAGCCAGGCAAGGTTCCGGTTCAGGGACGCCTTGGCATCCGCCAGTAGGTCCGACTTGTCGAAGTCGAAAAAGACGTCCTCCAGAGGGGGTGCACCCGGCGCTGGGGCCGCCGGGGTCACGGGCCGCTCCGCGACCGCCCCCGGCTGGCGCACCGGTTCCTCCGGCACCTTGGGAGGCGCGGCCGGTGCGCCGGGACCGGCGACCGGGGGTGAGGCGCCAGGCGCCGGCGTGGTAGCCCCCACGCCCCCCGGCTGCCCCTGCCCAACCTCGGGCGTGGTGGCGCAGCCCGAAACGAGAACCCCCACCGCCAGGGCCAGGACCGCCACGAGAATTGCGTACCATCCGATCTGCCGTCTCAGCATGATGCCCCCTTTCCGCACTCCCCTCACGCGCACGGGTGGGGAGATGAAGGACCGCAGGCGCAGCAGGTCCCCCTCACGGGGACCAGTCGGGCGCGAAGTTGCCACCGGTCCGGGTGAGCTGGCGGGGGGCGGACCCGTCGGCCCGCATCACGAAGATCTCCCGCCGCCCCGTCCGCGTGGAGGCGAACACCAGGTGCCGCCCGTCCCGCGACCAGGCCGGATCCTCGTTGCTCCCCTCGGAGGTGAGGGTCTGCACCTCCGACCCGTCCGGATTCACAAGGGTGATCTGGAACCGGCCGGTCATGTTGGAGGTGAAGGCGATCTTGTCCCCCCGCGGCGACCACCGGGGGGAGGAATTGTAGTCCCCCTGGAAAGTCAGGCGGCGCAGGTTGGTCCCCTCCACGTCCACCGCGTAGATCTGCGGCGATCCCCCTCGGTTCGAAGTGAAGGCGATCTGCCGTCCGGTGGGGGAGAACGTGGGCGACACCGAGATGGTGGAGCCGCTCGTCAGTGCCCGGAGCCCGCTCCCGTCCTTGCGCATGAGATGGATGTTGGTCCCCCCATCCTTGCTGAGGGCGGAGGCCACCCACTCCCCGTCCGGAGACCAGGCCGGAGAGATGTTCAGGCCGGGCAACGCGGAGAGCTTCGTCCGGGCTCCCGTCAGGAGGTTGAGGAGGAAGAGGTCGGGGTTGCCGTCCCGGTAGGAGGTGTAGGCGAGGAGGTGACCGTCGGGGGACCAGCGGGGAGAGAGATTGATGGACCGGTTCCCGGTCAGCAGGACCGGGTTGTGCCCATCGTAGTCCATCACGTAGAGTTCCCGGACGCCATCCTGCGCCGCCACGTAGGCGATGCGGGTCTCGCCGACCCCGCGCTCCCCCGTGTAGCGGAAGACGATCTCGTCCGCCAAGCGGTGGGCGATCTGCCGGACCGTCGCGGCCTCCCCCGTGTAACGGCGGGCGACGATGACCGTCCCCCGCTCCACGTCGTACAGGTGCCCCTCCAGCGCGAGCTCCGTCCCCCGCCGCTCCACCGCGGCGAGCAGCAGCCCCTGCACCTTGAAGAGGGCGAGCGTGGGGAGGACCTGGGCCTGGTCCCCCGGCTTCAGTTGCCGGATCTCCACCGGCAGGAAGGTCGGGTCAATGACCTCGAAGAGGCCGGTGAAGTCCAGGTCGGCGGCCAGGACGGTGCGGGCGAGCGTGGCCGGGTCGGGCCCGGCGGCCGCATCGGGCAGCGGGGCGAATCCGGCAATGGCCAGCGGGATCCGCTTGAAGACCTCCTTCTGGATCTGCACCTGATAGCGCTGGGCCTCTGCCGCTCCTCCCGCCAGCAGCACCAGGAGGGCCGCCCCGGCCGCGCGATGCACCCAGCCCCGCCCCATCAGCGCAGACCCTCCTTCCCGGTGAAGACGAAGGCGATGCCCACGGACTCCTCCCACATCAGGGGGAGGAAGGGGGGGAAGGGAACCGCCTCCTGGATGGCCCGGACCGCCGACATGTCGAAGAGCGGGTTCCCGGAGGGCTGGGTGACCTGCACGTCCCGCACAAACCGGCTCCGGAGGATCCGCGCGTTCACCACCACGCGCCCCCGCCCGGGCGGCTGCCAGCGCTCCCGCACCCGCTCGCTGACGAGAGCGGTGTAGGTGGCGGCGGTGGGATCATCCGAGCCTGCCGTCGCCTCCACATCGGTCCCGCTTGCCGCGGCGGCCGGGGCCGCTCCCGCCGGGGCCCCCGGAGCCGCGACGGGCGTCGGGGTGACCGGCTGCGGCGCGGCCACCGTCGGGGCGGGGGGAGCCGGCCGGGCCGGGGCCGGGGGGGCCGGCTCCTTCGCCCGCGGGCTCTCCCGCCGCACCCGGCGCCCAGGCAGTGTCAGTTCCTCCTCTGGGGGCGGCGGGGGCGGCGCCACCGCCCGTGGGGGCGCCTGCGACGGAGCCGGGGGGGCGGGCGGCGCGGCCGCCACCGTCGGGGCTGCCGGCTGCGGCAGGGTCACCAGGTCCACGGTGTAGTTCACCGGGAGCGGCCGGATCGGTCCTCCCCCCCACAGGGGCCCCCCCATCGCCACCGCCAGCACGAGCCCGTGCAGCAGCAGCGAGAGGGTCAGGTTCAGGCCCTGCTCGCGGGAGGGGATCACCCTCCCCCTCATGAGGCGGGCAGGGGCTCGGTCACCATCCCGAGCCGCTCAATCCCCGCCTTCTTGACGACGTCCATCACTTTGACCACGGCGCCGTAGGCGGCCCGCTCGTCGGCCCGGAGGAAGACGGCGGCCTTCGGGTTGCGCTGGCGTAATCCCGCCAGGACCCGCTCCAGGCGGGCCAGGGTGATGGGCTGATCCCCCAGGAAGACCGCGCCGTCGCTGGTCACGGTGAGGACCAGGCGCTCCTCCGCCTCCGCCGTCCGGGTCTCTGTCCGGGGCACCCGGACGTCAATCCCCCCGAAGAGCATGGGGGCGGTGACCAGGAAGATCACGAGGAGCACCAGCATCACGTCCACGAAGGGCGTCACGTTGATCTCCGAGAGGGCGGGGCCGAGGCGACGGTCCGAGTCCTGGGTCACGGGCATGGGCATGGTCCTCTCAGCGCCCCCGGGCCACGATGCGCTCCGCCATCGAGAGGAACTCCAGGCTAAACAGGTCGAGCCTCGTCCCGATGAGTTTGATCCGGTTCAGGAGGTGGTTGTAACCCATGACGGCGGGGATGGCCGCGAAGAGCCCGAGTGCCGTTGCGATGAGGGCCTCGGCGATTCCCGGCGCCACCGCTCCCAGGTTGGCGGAGCCGGCCGCGCCGATCCCGGCAAACGCGTCCATGATCCCCCAGACGGTCCCGAAGAGCCCGATGAAGGGAGTCACGCTCCCGGTGGTGGCCAGGAAAATCATGGAGCGTTCCAGGTCGGAGAGTTCCTTGAGGCTGGCGTACCGCAGGATCCGCTGGAGCCCCTGGAGGGGGTCGCTGAGCGCGAGGCGCTCCGCCGGATTCGCCGCCGGCCCGTCCGGCGCGGGGTTCCCCTTCAGGTGGTAACTGAGCTCCCGAAATCCATCGCGGAAGAGGGCCGCCACCGGACTCCGTGCGTGCTTGCGGGCCTCCTCGTAGGTCTCGGAGAGGTTCTTTGATTCCCGGAAGGCTTTCAGGAAGGCGTCCGACTCCGCCTCCGCCCGCCGCAAGGCGCGAACCTTCGCGATGATGATCGTCCAGGACGCGACCGAGAAGGCCAGGAGGACCAGCAGCACCCCCTTGGCGACGGGTCCCGCCTGAGTCACCAGATGCCAGATGCTCATTCAGGGAGTTCCACCTGGCGCCTTATACCACGATGAGCAGAGAGCGTCAAGGCGACGGGCCGACGGGCACCGGCAAGCGCCCTCCGGGGATGTCTGTATTGACAAGGTGCACCCCCCCTGCTATGCAGGGGAGGCCCGCGCCAACCCGTGCGACCCGCCGCGGAGTCCCCGTGCAGAAGCCGGATCATCAGGTACGATCCCCGTGAATCCCCCTCGCCTGGAGCCTGTCCCCTACGCGGCCCTGCGCCGTCTCCCCCCCCTCTTTACTGATGCGATGGCCGGTCGCATGAGCCGGGGCGATCTGCTCCCCCCCATCCCCCGGGAGGCGGGGGGGCTCCGCCCGCACCTGGAGGCGGTTCGCAGGCGGACGGTACCCCGCACCGAAGTGGCGGCCGTGCTCGAGACCCAGAACCGGGCCCTCGGGGCCGATCCGGCAGCGCTCGCCGGCATCGCGGCCCTCCGCCAGCCAGACAGCGTGGCGATCGTCACCGGCCAGCAGATGGGGCTCTTCGGCGGGCCACTGTACACCTGGTACAAGGCACTCACCGCCGTCGTGATGGCCCGGCGCTGGGGGGAGACGCTGGGGGTCCCCTGCGTCCCCTGCTTCTGGCTGGTGTCGGAGGACGACGATTTCGGCGAGGTGGATCACGCCGTCTTCCTGCCCCGCCGCGGGAGCCCCATTCGGGTTCAGTACCAGCCCGAAGGGGGCTTCGCCGGCACCCTTCCCACGACGTGCCGCCTCACGGCCGCCATCGGGTCGGTCCTGGACGCCGCCGCGGAGGCCCTCGCGGGGGAGGAGGCGGCGGCAGAGGTGGCGGCGCTCCTGAACGCCTGCTACGTGCCGGGGGGGACGCTTGCCCGCGCTTTCAGCCGCCTGATGACCCATCTCCTCAGCCCGCTCGGCCTCGTCCTCGTGGATCCGGCCGACCCCGCTCTCAAGCGCCTGGCGGCCCCGGTGTTTGCCCGCGAACTGACGACGGCCCCCGCCGCCTCGCGGGCCATCCTGACCCACACCCAGGTCTTGGCTGCCGCGGGATACGCTCCGCAGGCGCGCGCCCTCGACGACGGGGTGAACCTGTTCCTCCTCGAGGAGGGACGGCGGCTCCCGCTCGTCGCTCGCGGGTCGGAGATTGCGGTCCGGGGGACGGATCGAACCGTCCCGCGGTCCCGCCTGGAGGCGCTCCTCGGAGAGGCACCGGAGCGCTTCACCCCGAACGTTTTCCTCCGCCCGCTGGTGCAGGACAGCCTCCTCCCGACGCTCGCCGAGGTGACGGGACCGGCGGAGATGGCGTATCTCGCCCAGCTCCTCCCGGCCTACGGTCTCTTTGACCTTCCCGTGACCCCTCTCCTGCCCCGCGCCAGCGTCACCCTGATCCCTCGATGGGCGGCGCGCCTGCTCGCCCGCCACGAACTGGCCCCCTTCGACCTCCACGAGGAGCGGGGGACCCTCGTTTCGCGCGCGCTGCGCCGGCACCTCCCGCCCGGCGCCGAGGACCGGCTCGCCGCGCTCCGGGCCGAAATCACCGGGGCCTTCGAGGGCTTGCGGGGCATCGCTGCGGACGTGGACCCCACCCTCACCCCGGTGGTCGGGTCTGCCGAGGGCTCCGTCAGAAAGCAACTGGAGACAGTGGAGCGGAGGCTCCTCCAGGCCGTGAAGCGCCGGCACCAGGAAGTCGAGGAGCAGATCACCCGCCTCCAGGACGGGCTCCTCCCCGGCGGGGCGCTTCAGGAGCGGGTGCTCTCTCTCCCCTCCTTCCTGGCCCAGCACGGCCTCGATCTCCTCACGCGCCTGGCCGCGGCGCTCCCGGGCCCGGGCTTCTCCCACCACCTCTGCTGGCTGGGGGAGGAGTGATGCGCATCGGCATTACCTGCTATCCGACCTACGGGGGCTCGGGGGTGGTGGCCGCGGAGCTCGGGGTGGCGCTCGCCCGCCGCGGGCACGAGGTCCACTTCATTTCGTACGCGCTCCCGTTCCGTCTCCAGCAGTACGACCAGCACGTCTTCTTCCACGAGGTGGCGGTGCTCACCTATCCCCTCTTCGATCACCCACCCTACACGATCGCCCTGGCGGCCAAGATGGCGGACGTGTCGCGGCAGGTGGGGCTGGATCTGCTGCACGTCCACTACGCGATCCCGCACGCGGTCTCGGCCCACCTGGCGAGCGAAGTCCTGGGCCCGGAGGGGCCGGCGGTGGTGACGACCCTGCACGGGACCGACATCACCCTGGTGGGGCGGGATCCGTCCCTCTTCTCGATCACCCGGTTCGCCATCGAGCGGAGCGATGGGGTCACCTGCGTCTCCCGATACCTCGCCGAGCGGACCCGGGAGCTATTCGGGGTCCAGCGCCCCCTCGCCGTCATCCCGAACTTCGTGGACACCAAGCGCTTCGCTCCCGGGGAGGAGGCCTCGCCCCGGGCCCTCTTCGCCCCCCGCGGGGAGCGTATCCTGATCCACCTGAGCAACTTCCGTCCCCTGAAACGGATCCCCGACGTCCTTCAGGTCTTCGCCGCGGTGCGCCGCCGCCTGCCGGCCAAACTCCTCCTGATCGGGGACGGGGTGGAGCGCCCCGCCGCAGCCGCGCTGGCTCGCGACCTGGATGTGGCGGGTGACGTGCTCTTCCTCAGCCGGCAGGAGGATGTCCCCCGCCTGCTCTTGGCGGGGGACCTGTTCCTCCTCCCCAGCGAGGAGGAATCCTTCGGCCTGGCCGCCCTGGAAGCCCAATCCTGCGGCCTGCCCGTCATCGCTACCCGGGTGGGGGGACTCCCGGAGGTGATCGCCGACGGCGAGACCGGGTACCTGTTCCCGGTGGGCTCGGTGGAGGCGATGGCGGAGGCAGCGGTGGCTCTTCTGCGGGACCCGGAGCGGCTCCGGAAGATGGGGGAGGAGGCCCGCCGCCGGGCTCTGGCCCACTTCGACGCCAGCCTCATCGTTCCCCGATACGAGGAGTTCTACGCGGCGGTCCTGGCAGAGCACCGAGGGAGGCCGGGCGACGGGCCCAGCACCCCCGTGCCATAGCCTGCGTGGCTTGACGCGGAAGTGACTAGTCCCTGGCTCCCCTTGTAGCGCACCCGCTTCCATGGAAGCGTCCGGTCAGGTGCTGGCTGGCAGAGATGAGTTTGTTCTGATCGTAGGTGACGGATGCCGGCACCCTCACCGAGTGGCTACCGAGGGAAGCCCGAACTGCTCAGCGAGTTCTCTTCGACCCTGGTCTATGCGACCAATCTCTTTCTTCAGGTGCTTCCTCAGTTCGTCTGCTTGACGCAACTGGAGCGAATACGCTGCCCAAGCGCCAGCGTCACGCTTTTCAGTCCAAAATGTGGCAGAATTTTCATAAAACTTCTTCTGAGCTGGGAAGTAGTCCTCCATCCCGCGCACCCATTCCAGCACACGGTTGTGATATGCTTCCCCTTCCTGCGGCACTCGTAGAGCCTCTACGTGTTTGCGAACAATTTCCACATCCGCCTTGGCTCGCTCCATTTCCTCTGCCATGGCACGGAACTTCGCCTGGCGCTCCGCAATGAACGGGTCAGCGTTAGGCAGCTTTGACAGTTCCTGTTCCAACGCCTCAACCCTCAGTGCTGCCTCGTCGAAACGCTTCACCAAGGCAGTGAGAAGGGGATCGCACTCGTTGAGATAGCCCCCAAGGCGAGTTGCCTGGGAGGTGCCTGGGGCTGCCCCGCCGGGGTGCGACTCATCATTCCGCCCGGAGGGGCTCTTGGAGGAGGCCGGCTGATTGCTGTCCGAGCAGCCCGCGAGAAGCGCGAGCCCGGCGAGGAGCGAGAGCAAGGCCGCACGATGCCGACAGGCGAGGATCATTACCCTTTCCAGCGACTGCGGATCAGTTCAGCCCTCTTGAAGATCTTCTCGCGCAAATCCTCGCGCACGACTCCAGTGGAAGCATCGCCCTGCGTTTCCGATGTCGGTTCTATCTTCAGCGAACTCAGCTTGCGCACGACCCTTCGCATCGTCCGAGACTCATCCACCAGGTATTCGCTCGCCCGCACGCGAATGAACTCCCAACCCAGTCGCTCCAATGTCAGCTGCCGTTCCATCTTTGCCAGGACCGAAGCCTCAGAGGCGATTCTATCCCCCTCACACGAAATGACGGCCTTCGTTCCTGCGCCTCCCTTTAGCAAAAAATCCACTTCAAACTCACCAATGCGGTACTTGGGCAGAACACGATACCCGAGCTCCTTCAGCCTCTTATGGAGCAATTTTGCGAATTCCGAGTCAGATGCGGTATGCAGCCGCTCCGCGTCCTTGGACTCCGCTCCCCCCTTCTCGACGTGTGAGATGAGTCTCAGCCGCAGATCGCCTTTCTTCAGCTCCCGGTGTGGATCCATGGAATACACCACCCAGAGCTGGTCTCGCGCGCGGCTTGCGGCCACGTTATAGACTCTTCTCCATTCATCTGAACTTCTCAAAGGCAACATCTCTCCCCGCCGGGCAGTGTCCACAAGCGAGAGAAACACCACGTCTCTTTCATCCCCCTGAAACTGCGACGCATTGCCACAAAGAATTCTTCTGCGCCGATACTCCGTGGGACTCAAGCGTCGCCTCAACATCGAATCAATCTTGATCGCCTGCTCCGTCCCCACCATGCAGATCGCACCCACGGTGCACCCTTCAAACTCTTCCAGCCGACAGATCGCCGTGATCAGCGATCCGACTTCCAGGGCTTCCACTTCGTTGCTCTTATTCTCCGATGCTGCCCCGTGAACGCGATGAGCAATCAGGTGGGGATAGACCTGGCTCGTCGAGGCCTCTCGCAAGGGAAGAATTTCGCCTCCATAGCACAGCTGGTTGCTGAATTCAATGATCTCGGGAACGCAGCGGAAGTGTTCGACGAGCCGAATGATGCCGCCAAAGGCCTGACGCGCAAGATCATAGACCGATGTTTTGCCATCATAGAGCTGTTTGTTTGGGACTCCATCGAGGAATCCATCAATGAGCCCTTGCACCCGAGCCGTGTCAAATCCCACCGCGTAAGGACTCACCTGTTCATGATCGCCAATGACGACGACTTTCTTGCCCAGGGCAAAGACGGCAAGTCCGAGCACATCACACTGACTCGCCTCATCGATGAGAATCACGTCAAAATTGATGGTGCCCAGCTCAAAACTCTCCAGCGCTCGCGATACGGGCATGATCCATACGGGCACGGCTTGGTGGCACTCGAGGAGAATCTTTCGGGCTTCCTCTTTGAGCTTTCCGACGAGTTTCCCTTTCCCCTTCCCAATCTTTCGATAAAGCCCGAGCCACCCATTGAGCGCCTGCTGCTGCTTCAAGCCCGTTCTTTCCACTTGGGCCCGCCAGGCCAGCTTCTCGACATACAGCGCATTGACCTTCTGGAGCTTTTGGGTGATGAGCGCCAGCCGATCTTCCAGTCTTGCAACCTCTGACCCCCCGAGGCTGGTCAGCCGCTGCGCTACCTGCCGATGCGTCCATGCCTTCGGAAGATTCCCGGGAGCCTTGGCCGCATCATGGGGAGGCTCGCGATGCGCGATCGCTTCTGCCCAACGCGGAGCGGCTTTCGCCAGTTGGTCCAACAGGTGCTTTCGCGATTCAAATGCAGGTTTTCGCTCAAGCAATGCGCCAAGCCGTTTCCACGCTTTGTCGTAGGCATCATAGTCTATGCCTTTGAAGGCCTGCTCAAACGTTTTCAGCAGCGGGCGGGACGCGTCCGTGGGCTCGACCGCCCGAATCGTCTTGAGCCATTGATCGCGTATGCCTTTCAGCCCCTTGACTTCCAGATTCTCGACCTGTTTCTCCGTAAGGGGCATCAACTGATCCCGAATGAGATGCACGATCCGTGTTGCTTCCGCTTCCTTGTGCGGCTGAAGGGGGAGGCGATTGAATAGGAGCTCCCACTTCAGTCCAACGTCGACCATCTCCGTCTTCAGCCTTCCCCAGTGCTCGTCCATCCACTGAACGGCCCGCTCCAGTTTGACAGCATAGGCAAACATGGTCTCTTCAGGCTTCGGCCCCATCTCTTCCGCCCTTGGCGCCGAAAGCCCCTCCATCTGGCGATCCCAGCGTTTGCTCAGGCTGTCTCGCATCTGCCGGATTGCCACCAGATACAGGACCGCTTCAAAGTGCTCGATCTCTTTGAGCTCCCCTTGGTCGGTCTTTGCTTCCTGGGCGAGCCTGCTCCACTCCGGATGGAAAAGCGACGTGAGCTTCTTGAATTTTTTCGGCGACTTCAGATGCTGGATGATCTCTTGCAGAATCCGAATTTGGTCACCAGCCGGTAGACTGGATTGGATGGAGGGGCCAAGCCGAACGACGAGGGTCTCCTTCTTCCCGATGCGGTCCTTTGACTCTTTGATCAAGTCAATGAGTTCTCGCCAAGAGTCGGCCTTCTCCCCACCCTCTCCCCCGGCTTGTACGCACGCCATAAACCACGGCGAATCAAGCTCCATACCTTCAACGGCGTCGGCCAAGTGGTGCTTGAGCCGTTCCAGGGCAACCAGATTTACAGAGCGTGGCTCCCAATAGTCCTTCATCGCTTCAGGGATCTTTTTATCGAGGGTTTTCACCTGGTCGAAATAGGCGATGAAGTCTTTCGGGGAAGGTAATTGGTCCAGCGTCGGAAGCGGGCTGGCAAGAAGCGCATTATCGTCATCGGTCAACTCCGCATTGACCCGGTAAAGCTTCTTTACGTCTTCTTCGGTCAGAAGACACTTCTCGGCTTCAGACACCGGCCCGGGGATCCAACCATGCTGCTCCTGCTCCCGCGCGACGCGCCTGGCCAGTTCAGCCGGAAGGAGCTTTTGCCCCTGAAAATCCACCCTCCTGTATTCCATCAGCGCCGCCTCGCGAAGCTCCCCCCTGAGCTTCTCCGATTCCTTCACAAGCTCCAGACGCTCGACGTTGATTTGCCCAATCTCTTCGTCGAGCTTGGGAGCGCTCGTTTTCGCGAGGTAGTTGAGGATTCCAGAAATGGATTCCTCGAGTTCCTTCGAACTTTCGTCATCGCCATGAAGCACACTCACGCACAGGGATCGTAGGCTGGGTGCCACATGCTCCTTCACGACTCTCAAGGCTTTCGACGCGTGACTTGTCACGAGGATTTTTTGGCGTCTCGCGAGCAAATGCCCGATGAGATTCGCAATTGTATGAGTCTTGCCGGTGCCAGGAGGTCCCTGGACCATGACCGTATCCTGTGTTTCCAGGGCTTCAATGACTCGCTGTTGCTCAGGATTCGCGTGCTTCGTGAGCAGGAGATCAATGGAATTGCCTGAAGTCTCCACACGATGGCTTGCGGCTTTCTTCCCCGTTGCCTCCTCTCTGCCGATAAGTCTCCCTAAGGCCTCCGGTATCGTCTCGAGATCGGGAAGCCTCTGGATGTACGATTCGAGCGCCTCGACGTAGCCCTGGCCACGATACCCCAGAAAGAAGAGTGGCTGACGATACATGCATGGCACGTCGTCGGATGGAATCTGTGCCACCGACTCGCTATAGTGTCCGTCCGGCCAAAACTTCTGGATGAAACTCTTGAAAAAGTCGCTCGTCGATTCCGCATCCAGGGGATGAAGGTAGTCCTTGTCAATCTGCTCGCGGAGCTGCTGGATGGCTTTCCCGTCAATCCCCACGTGTCTCAGGAGAGGTGTGTACAGTTCAGGAGCTTCCGGGGATTCTTTAATGAGGAACTCCGGGACAGAAGGATTGAAGACGAGCTCGACGCGCTGAAGCAAAATCGGGTGATGGACGAGGCTGTCTGACGTCCTGACTCTCAGGATTCCATCCGCAATAAAGAGCTGCAATGTTTCAGATTGTCTTTCAAACATTCCGTACAGATCAAAGAGGTTCAGAAACACATTGAGGGAATCATGAACTTGCTTCTCTGCCTTTTCCCACACACGCTTTTGTTCGTACCAGTTCTCAAAGGCCTCAACGCGTTCTGGCGATTCTTCAAACAACTCGACGGCTTCTTCGCCCGAGACGCTTGTCGTATTACGTCTGGCGTGAAACTCGGGTTCAACGCCGAACTGCTCCCAGCCCGGCTTCAGCCACTTTTCAATGGCGATGGAGGGCCTGGGACAGTGGGATTCACTCGGACGCGCCACTTTAATAATGAAGCCTGACTCTACATCCCCTCGTTGAACTGATGGGTATCGCGGGACGGCATCATAGCTGAGCTTCCACCCATAGAGGCCCATGTCGAGGATGGGCGGAGACTTGACTTGATGCAGTTCCTGTAGGAACCGAAATATTCGCTTCGTTTTATCCCGATCGGTTGCCGAGGCGCTCATAAGGGATGCGGCCTTGTGAGTTGTTAGCAGGTATCTTTGTCAGTGAAGAAACGTCCCTTTCGCCCGCTTCGAGACCAGGAAATAGGGAATCCAAATGAGACACGTGAAAAGAATCCTGGCCAGTTCCCTGATGGATTGCGTATCGTTTTGGCGCGCCACGGCCGGGATCCAATCGGCAACGACGTAGTCAACCGCGACGAAGAGGAGATTCGAGAGGAGAAACGCAATCATCAATTTCGGGAAAATCCTCCGCTTCTGGAAGAGGCAGACGGCCACAATCACCGCGAACACCATCACCACAACATTCCCCGAGAATTCAAAGATCAATAGCGGCGCCCAGAGCGGATGGTAGACTGCTGTACCCGGCGTTGTCAGAGCAGCCCACCGCTCCGTCATGAAAATTGGCAGGAAAATCTTCCCGACGATCACGAGCAACCGGAATGGGGTAACAACCAATCCGATCGCCACCAGGATCAACCACCCGCCAATCTTCTCGTACTGCGCATCCGGCGTGGAGACTTTCGCCTTCTGCGGGAGACCGGGCAGCGGCGGGGCGGAGTCGCTGAGTGCCCGGCCGCAGGATTTGCAGGTCGGGCCGGGGATCTGCATCAAGCCGCAGGCGGGGCACTTCATCGTCTGCCTCCGACGATTGCCCGACCCGGCACCCGTCCCGGGCCGGGTCTTGCGAGACGCCGGAGGCTAGAACCGGAGAGTGAGGCTGGCGAAGGGTCCGTGCAGGCGGAGGTCAATCCGGTCGTCCCCGTCCTCCCCGTGGAGGTCAATCACCCGGTAGCCGCCCGTCAACTCGACAAAGGGAAATGGGGTGAAGGTGACGGAGGCCTCGCCATCAATGTAGTGGCCGCTGTTCCCGGCGGAGATGCCGACCACCTCGGCCCCCACGCTCAGGATCCGGGTGATGGGGTAGGCCCGGAAGGCCAGGCCCACGACGGGGACGGGCGCCCGGAAGTCCACCCTCTGGTCCTGGGCGCCCGACGTATCCCGGATGCGCGCCTCGCCGTCGAAGTAGTGGACCTCAAGGAGGATCCCCAGGTGGCCGATGGCGGTCTTGAAGATGTCGAACTGGTAGCCGCCCCGGAGGATCTTCACGTCCAGGTCGGTGAGGACGCGGGTGGTTGCCGTGAAGGTCTGCCCCTGGAAGGTGATGTTCTGGGTGAGGGTGCGATCCCCGTCGAAGGAGAGAGAGAGGTAACCGACCCGGAGCTTGTGGCGGCCGAGGAGGGTGATGCCCGCCCGGGCCTCGGGGACGTTCTGAACTTTGTCCAGGGCAAGGTCGCTCACCGGATCAATGGTCGTCCCGGGGAAGCCGGCGGAGGATGCCACGATCTCCGACTCCAGAGTGGGTCGCCAGTAGCGGGCTTCGCCCCAGACCTCGATGAACGGAAGAGCGGCCGCGGGCGCCACTGTGGCGAAAAGGAACAGGCCTGTAACCCAGAAACCACAGCAGGTTCGGCGCATTTTGCCTCCTCTCGCCCTCCCCGCGCGACTAATCCGCCGCTCGGCGCCAGCCACTTCGGGGGGCAGCCGCCCAAACCCGCGATGCCATCGGGCGCGGATGTGGAGCGAGTCCAGCCGCCGGGGAGAAAGCTTAGCAGGAACCGTGCCACAAACGGTGCCGGCGGGGGGGGGTGCTCCAGGCGTTCGCGGGATCTGCTACGGGGGGTAGGGTGTCACCCGCTGGAAGCCGGCGGCCTCCGCCGGCGCGGGGAACCAACGCGGCTGGGGGGCGCCGCCACCGCCGGCCGGCCGGTCGCTGGCTTGCCGCTGAGCGCCTCCGCTTCCTCCATCGCCCGAAGAATGTCGGCCTCGGTGACCGGCCGGGGCAGGTGGTGGATACCGCTCTTCGGGCGTAGGAGCAGCCGGGCCAGTGCCACCCGGCTGGACGGGGGCAGCTCCCGCTCCAAAAGGTCGGCCAGCGTGAGGGGGAGGCCGAGCCCGCGGAGGAAACCGGCCAGCGCGGCCGCCTCCTCCCGCTCCCCCAGCAGGCAGCGCTGGACAAGCAGCCCGAAGCCGACCGTCTCCCCGTGCAGCGCGGCGACCCGCTCCCCGGTGAGGGTCAGCCCGAGCGCGAAGGCATGGGCGGCGGCCGAGCGGAGCCGGTGCCCGCCCAGGACCGAGCAGAGGCCGGCCCCGAGGATGTTGGCGTCCACGACCGCCTTGAGGCGCTCCGTGACTTCCTTCTTCCGACAGTCCTCCACGGCCCCGCTCCCCTGCTCCCGCAGGTCGGCGTGGATGCGCCGGGCCACCTCGAGCGCCGCCCGCTCCGGGAAGGTGAGCGGCGCTCCCTCCTGCAGCCGCCCCTCCTCCCACTTGGCCAGGGCATCGGCGATGCCCGAGGCGAGGAGGCGGGGCGGCGCCTCCGCGATGATCCGGTAGTCCACCAGGCAGCAGACCGGGGGGACGACCGGCCGGCTCTCCACGTAGCGCCCTCCGGCGTACAGGACCGCGTGCGCCGAGGCGGCCGCGCAGGTTGCCGCGCTGGTCGGGACCGTCAGGACAGGACGCCCCGCCCGGTCCGCGACCGCCTTCGCATAGTCGAGGGCCTTCCCCCCGCCCATTCCGACGACGACGGCCCCCTCGAACGCGCCCCACCGGCTCCCGGCCCCCTGGACCGCCTCGGGCGAGGTCTCCCCGGGGAAGAGTTGCTCGCGGACCTGGAGGCCAGCCCGCCAGAGGGGTCCTGCCACCTGCGGTCTCACTAGCTCCATCACCAGGGGGTCAGCGATGACGATGGCCTGGCTCCCGAACGGGCGGGCCAGCTCCCCGATCCGTTCCAGGACCCCCTCCCCGGCCAGGTAGCGACCGGGGGAGAGCGGCAGGTCGTACCCCCCCTCGGGCTCGAAGACCGCGTCCCTACTCCTCACCGCCCCCTCACGCGCCCGCCCGGGCCAGCAGGAAGTCCCGGACCTCCAGGAGGTCCCGAGCCCGCGGGCAGTCCCGCTCCCCCCAGGCTCCGATCGGGTCCAGGAGAATGCCGGTCATCCCGGCCCGGCGGGCCCCGAGGACATCAACAGAGTACAGGTCGCCCACGAAGGCCGCCTCCTCCGGCGCCACGGCCGCGCGCGCGAGGGCCAGCCGGAAGATCCGGGGGTCGGGCTTCTCGACCCCGACCAGGTGGGAGTCCAGAACGAAGTCCACGGCATCGAGGAGCCCCGCGACCCGCAGGCTCTCCTCCGCCGTCCCGTCCGAGTTGGAGATCACCCCCACGGCGAGCCCGCGGCGCCGGAGGTCCGCGAGGACGGCACGGGCATCCGGGTCCGCCCCGCCCCAGAGCCGCTCGACCCGTCCGAGGGCCCGGAAGCGGTCCACCAGCCGGGGGCCTCTCCCGTCCCAGGAAACGCCGAGCTGCTCCAGGATGAGACGGAGGTAGGTCTGCATCACGTCCACCCCCTCCGTTGTCCCCCGGTCGGCGACGATGGGATCGAGGTGAACCCGCGCGCGACGCTCCGCGGTTCGGATCGCCTCCCCCTCCCGCTCGATCCCTTCGGCAGCGAATGCCTCGGTCATCCGCTCGACGCGCATGTGGACCAGCGTGTTCCCGGCGTCAAAGAAGGCAGCGCGAAGCGGCATGGCGCCCCATTATAGCCGCCGGGCCACCCCCTGCCAACCGCTCGTGCCCTCCCCGGAAGCGGTCGCGCCTTGTGGGAGATGGCGCCGGGTGATACAATGCGCCGGACTTTTCGGGGCCGCGGTCCGGTCCAACGATATGGGATCCCACC
>CAZRDA010000005.1:0-20259 GCA_964598715.1 uncultured bacterium
TGGCGGCCATCGCCATCCCGAACCTGCTGAGCGCGCGGCGGCGGGCCAACTACTCACGGGCGGCCTCGGACACGAAGACCGCGGTGACGCAGGCCATCGTCTACCAGAACGACACCGGCGTGTACCCGGGCACCGTGGGCAAGCTGCGGACCGACGGGTACGCGAACGTCGGGGATATTGACCCGTGGACGGCCTCCTGGAGCGTGACGGCGCTCTTCGGGGATACCAGCCAACCGGTCAACGCGTCCAACGAAGTGCACGTCTGCAGCGAGGGGGCAACTGGTGCCGCTGGCGACTGCGGTACTGCCGACCTGACTGCGCCCCAGAATGGAGCTGTGAACGGGGGCGTTGGTTACTCGGCGAGCTACGGTTCTTGGATGGGGAGCTAAGGCCTCACCCTCGAGGGCAGGCAGTCGGGTTTGGCTGCCTGCCCTCTTTTTGTTTCCAGGGTTAGGGCTCACCCCAAGAAAGCCGTTGGCATGGTCCTTGCTCCATGTTATGGAAAATGCGAGGCCCCACGGCACGCGCCTCCGCTCCAGTGGGAGCTCGCAAGGGAGGCCCGGGAGGCATGCGGCAGCGGGCACGGAAGGAAACCAGGGGCTTCACCCTGATCGAGCTCCTGATCGCCGTGGCCATCATCGGGATCCTGGCGGCTATCGCCATCCCGAACCTGATAAATGCGCGGCGCCGGGCCCAGTATTCGCGGGCGGCCTCCGATACGAAGACAGCGGTGTCGCAGGCCGTTGTCTACGTGAACGACACCGGCGTGTACCCGGGCAGCGTGGCCAACCTGCGGACGACGGGGTACTCGAACGTCGCGGATCTTGACCCGTGGAATACCTCCTGGGTTGCGACGGCACTTTTTCAGGATAATACCCCGCCGGCCGACGCTTCCGCCGAGCTGCACGTCTGCAGCGAGGGACCCACCCTGGCTGTCGCCGACTGCGACAGTGCCGACCTGACTGCAATCCTCCCCAACGGCGCACTCGGCGGGGGCGTTGGCTACTCGTCGAGCTACGGCTCCTGGCAGGGAAGGTAGGGGAAGGTCGAGGGAGGGCCGGTACGGCTGCCGCGGTAGCATTCTACGGCGCTGGAGGAAACCCCGCACATCGTTAATTGTTCCGCATGGGAAGTACTGCTCCCAAGGTTTGGCACAAAGTCATATCCCAGAGACCCCATGAGGTCCGGAGAATCTGTCTCCCGATCCCGATGACTGACGGTATCCCCCTGACGCCTTGTCAGCTCTTACGGCCCGTCCGGACAGGGGTCCTTGTGGTCCTATTGGCCCTGGTCGTGTTCCTCCCATCCTTGGGCTACGATTTCGTATGGGACGACATTCTTCTGGTTCGAAACAACCAGTTCCTGCAACCCCACAACAGTCCCAGCAGCTTTCTGGGGAAGGACTTCACGGAACTTACCTTCGGGAGCCTCCCGGGACATTTCTACCGGCCCCTCTTCGCATTGAGCCTGTGGGCAGATGGCGTGGTGTGGGGACAGCAGCCCGCAGGTTTTCATGGCACCACTCTGTTCTTCCATGGCCTGGTCGTCGGTCTCCTCTGGTTGGTGGTAACGAGACTGAGTGATCCGCTGACAGCTACGCTGGCATCTGTGTTGTTCGCCGTCCATCCCGCCCACAGTGAGGTAGCTGTATTCATCTCGGGGCGAGTTGATTCTCTCGCGCTGGTTCCGATGCTGGCAGGTCTTTGGTGCTTCCTCGAGCTGAATCGCTGCCGGAGCATCCGGGGAAGAGTGATGCTGCATCTGGGGGTCCTGGGGGCATTTGTCCTGGCCTTGGCGGCCAAGGAATCGGCGGCCGTCCTCCCCGGCTTGCTCCTGGCTGTCGGCTTGCACGACCCGGCTGCGGCTGGGCGGCGACTCGCGGGCCGATTGTGGGTGAGCCTCGCGCGAGTGACGGGGGTGCTGGTCATTGCGGGGATCTACGCGGTGTGGCGGTGGAGTATGCTGACAGGGCACGCTGCCCAGGCCGTGTCGAGTACCAGTGCGGCGAACCGGGTGTGGATCACGCTCGGAGCGTTCGGCTCCTACACTGTGCAGGCCCTGCTGCCAGTCCCCCTGGGACCCGAGCGGTATCCGGGGATCCCCCACGCCCCCTGGGACCCGCTGGTGCTTCTGGGGTGGGTGAGCCTCCTGGGTGTGGCATGCTGGCTGCGATGGGGCTGGAGTCACCGCCCGATGGCCGCGGTCGGGCTGCTGTGGTATTTGGTCGCCTTGGCACCGGTCCTGGCGGTGGTCCCGGTGAATGCGGCCGGTGAGTTCGTCCTGGCCGAGCGGTGGCTTTACGCTCCGTCAGTCGGCATGATGCTCGCTCTGGCGGCGACCGCCCAGCCCTGGCTGGTGCAGGCCGGAAACGCCGCGCGGGTTCGATTCGCGTGGGGGGGGCTGTTGGCCTGGAGTGTGGCGGGACTCGGTGCTCTGCTCTGGATCACTCCCATCTGGGAGAGTAACGAGACATTCTACCGGTACGTCCTGGCACGGAACCCAGGAGCGCCAGGCCCGGTCATGAACGTGGGCATCCTGGAATTAAAGGCAGGACGGCCCGAGGTGGCTGTAGGGCTGCTGCGCCAGGCCGTGGCGGGCGCTCCGCGGGACCCTCCGGCGTGGATGAACTTGGGGTGGGCGTTGCGGGAATTGAAGCACCATGACGAGGCGTTGGCAGCCTTTCGGGAGAGCATCCGGCTGAACCCGGCCTGGGTCCTCCCCCCGATTCTCATGGGAAGTGTCTACTACGATACGGGCCGGTACGCGGAGGGGATTGCGCTGTTGCAATCGGTCGTCAAGCGAGCGCCCACATTCGCGCTGGGGTACAAGTTCTTGGGTGAATTCTATAGGGCCGCCGGGCGCCTCAACGATGCCGTGGCCGCATACCGAGAGGCGGTTCGGCTGAACCCGAGGGACCGTGACGCGTTCCGGCTCCTCGCCCGGACTCAAGTGGGGATGGGAGTGCCCCAGGCAGCAGTAGCGACCCTTGAGGAGGGCCTGGTGATTCTTTCCGGGGATCCGCTTCTCCAGGCGGAGTTGGCGGAGCTTCATGATGCCACCGGCCACACATGGAAGGCTCGTGCCCTATGGGAGGCGGTGGCGTCACAGTCTGTTGATCTAGAGTTGTCCCGGTTCGCAGCGGCAAGGTTGGCGCAGAAACGACCTGGGTCTGTCACTGAATGACCTCAGAAAACGCATGGGAGGCATCGCCATTCGGGGTGAGGGGTTGACCAAGGATCACTGGGCGAGTTTCTGGGGCGGGTGGGTCCGGGTTCTGGCCCGCACGTCGCGCGGAATGCTCCTCCGCTTACATCTGCGGTCGGGCCAGGCCGCCCTGGCCCGGGCCGCCCTGGTCGGGCTCCTCGCCCTCCTGGTCCGCGTGGCCTTCGTCCTGGATTTCGCCCCCCGGCCGCTCTTTGATGCCAACCTGGCCACAGGCACCGATATGGAGGTCCTGGTCGGCTGGGCCCGGCGCATCGCTAGTGGGGATCTCCTTGGACGCGGCAGCGGTCCGTTCTGGTGGGCGCCCCTCTTCCCGTACACCCTGGGTGGCATCCTCGCTCTTCTGGGCCGGGACAATCTGGTGGGGGCGGCTCTGGCCCAAGCAGTCCTCGGTGCATTGACCTGTTCCCTGGTGTATCTTTTGGGACGGCAAATTCTGGACGAGGTCACCGGCCTCGTGGCCGGGCTCTTGGCGGCGGCCTACGGTACCGCCATCTTCTACGTGGGGATCTTCTTGAGCACGACCCTCGAGGTGTTCCTCGCCGTGGCGATCCTGCTGGCGGTCACGATTGCCCGGGCGCGGCCGAGGCCCCGCCGCTGGCTTGGCGTGGGCATCATAGCGGGCCTCGGATGCCTGGCCCGGCCGAACTTCCTGCTGGGTGTCGCGGCCCTCGGGGCCCTGCTGCCCGTGCTACTCCGCCGACCGGATGCGCGGGCCGACTGGCCTCTCGTCAGGCGGGCGGGGGTGGCGTTTGCGCTCGGGACGGTGCTGGCGATCGGACCAGCTACAGCCCGCAACTGGCTGGTCGGCGGACGGCCGGTTCTGGTGTCGGCCGCGGGGGCCGAGACCTTTCGCATCGCAAACAGCTACGATTCCACTCCTCTGAACTTCGTCTACCCGAAGAAGACGCGGATGCCGCTTGCCTCGGCCGCCTTCTGGCAGCACCAGGCTCGGAAGGCGGTCCTGTTCTGGTGGGGATTCGAGCCCCCGCAGAACGTGAACTACTATCTCGCGCGGGAGATCTCTCCGATCTTACGGTTGCCCTGGCTCCCCTTCTGGCTCGTGGTTCCGCTGGCGGCCGTCGGACTGTGGGCGACGCGGCGCCGCGCTCACGCCCTGGCTCATGTTTACGCCTTTCTGGCTGCGTACTATGTATCGGTAGTGGTCTTCTTCATCATAGCCCGCTGGCGGCTTCCGCTCATCGTCCCGCTCCTCCTGTTTACCGCTGCCGGCATCCTGGCTCTCCTCAGGTGGGTCGCGGCCCGACAGTGGAGGCAAGCCGCCACTGCCACTGCGGTTGCCGTCGCCTTGGCCCTCGTCGTCAATCCGGGTCCTGGACCCTTCATCTTCGCCGCCGACCACGGGCAGCTTGGCTACATCCTCGCCAACCGGGGGGCGTATACCGAGGCTGCCGACCATCTGGCGCAGGCCGCTGGCGGGCTGCCGCAGGCGACGCTCCACCGTGACCTGGGTCTCCTCCTCCACCGCCTTGGCCGGCTGGCCGAGGCCAAGACCGCCCTGGAGCGAGCCGTCGATCTAGCACCGGATGACCCGGTTTCTCATCGCTACCTGGGCCGCGTGCTCCTTGGCCCGGGCGGGAACCCCGGAGAGGCCCGCGTCCACCTTGCCCGGGCCCTGGCGCTGACCCCGGAGGGCCCGGGCGCAGCCGAGGCGCGGATGCTGCTCGAGAGTCTGGAGCGCGGAGGGCGGGTGCCGTGAGAGCCGGGGGCGTCGCCGAGCGCCCGTAGGGGTATGCGGGGGGCCAAGGGCAGTCTAGCCGAGGTCATGCGGGGGCCGAACGGGAAAGAGTTCCCCCGCAGGGTTTGCGGCTCCATGGGAGCGGAGTTCCTTAAATGGTTGTGATACGGGCTGAGAAATTGACCAAGGACTACTGGACGGGTTTCTGGCGCCGCCGCGTCCGGGTCCTGCACAACCTGAACCTTGAGGTCCAAGCCGGGGAGATCTTCGGCTTCCTCGGCCCGAACGGGGCCGGAAAGACTACAACCCTGAAGCTCTTGACCGGCCTCATCCGCCCTACCAGCGGGTCCGCTACGGTTCTGGGGGAGCCAGCGGGGAGCGTGGACGTCAATGCCCGCATCGGGTTCCTCCCCGAGAATCCCTCATTCTACGACTACCTCACCGGAGCGGAATACCTGGACTACTGCGGGGCCCTGGCCGGTTTGCCCCGGACGGTCCGGCGGGATCGGGTCGGGAGCCTCCTGGAGCAGGTGGGGCTGTCGGGACGCGGGGGACTGCAGCTCCGCAAGTACTCCAAGGGAATGCTCCAGCGGATCGGGCTGGCCCAAGCCTTGATCAACGAGCCTGCGGTCGTCTTCCTGGACGAGCCCATGTCAGGCCTGGACCCCATCGGCCGCAAGGCGGTCCGGGATCTCATCCTCGACCTGCGGGGGAAGGGCCGGACCGTCTTCTTTTCCACCCATATCATCCCGGATGTGGAGGTGGTTTGCGACCGGGTGGGCATCATTCTGTCGGGCAGTCTCGCTGCCGTCGGCCGGGTGGAGGAGCTGCTGGCTAGCCCGCTTGAGCAGATCGAGGTGACCGCCTCGGGCCTGGCGCCTGATGCGGCGGCGGCTCTCGCCGCCCGGAGCGTGGTCCCGCCGGTCCGGAGCGGGGACCGGATGCTCGTGGCGGTGAAGGGGGAGGAGGAACTGAGTGGGGTGCTCGGGGCGATCCTCCAGGCGGGCGGGCGCATCCACAGCGTCATCCCCCAGCGCCGCACCCTAGAGGAGGTCTTTCTGGCCCGCATCCGGGAGGGCAGCCGATGAGGAGCGCCGTCATCGCCTTCAACACCTTCCGTGAGGCCATCCGGGACAGGATCCTTTACAGCCTCCTGGTCTTCGCCCTTGCCATGATCGGAGGCTCCGTCGTCCTGAGCACGCTGAGCGTGGGCGGCGAGGTGAGGATCATCAAGGACCTGGGGCTGGCCGCCATCGGGCTGGTGGGGATCCTGATCGCAGTCTTCATCGGGGTGGGACTGGTTCATAAGGAGATCGAGCGGCGCACCCTGTATACCATCATCGCGAAGCCGATCCACCGTGCGGAGTTCGTCCTGGGGAAGTTCCTGGGCCTGGTTCTCACCCTGGCGGTCAACGTTGCCATCATGGGAGCCGTTCTCCTCCTCCTGGCCTCGTCAATGGAGGCCCGCCTCACCTGGGAGCTCTTGCTCCCGGTGGCGCTGACCTTTGTCAAGCTCATGGTGGTGACCGCCATCGCCGTCCTTTTCTCCACGTTCTCCACCCCCACCCTGAGCGTCATCTTCACCTTGGCCCTGGTGGTGGTGGGGAGCCTGGCAGAAGACCTGAAGCTCTTCGCTGCCACCTTCGGCGGGCCCCTCCTTCAGGCGGTGGTGACGGCCCTCTACCTGGTCCTGCCGAACCTGGCCAGCCTGGATGTGGGCGCGGCGGTTGTGCACGGCCAGCCGGTCCCCGCAATGGCCGCTGGGCTGGCCGCGGCGTACGGCTTCGCGTACGTGGCCGCCCTCCTCGCCGTTGCGGTCTGGATCTTCCAGTACCGGGACTTCAAATAATGCGAATCCGGTTCCCGATCGCCTGTCTATGCGTTCTGGTCATAGCCGGCGGGACCGCGGCCGGCCTCCTTCGGGCTTTCGAAAGGGGACGCCCGCCAGTCACAGCCGAGGCGGAGCCGCCCTGGCTCCCCCCGGCTGCCGTGATCCGGCCCTTCTTCCTCGGCTACCATGCCCTGGCGGCGGATCTCTTCTGGATCCGCACGGTTCAGTACTTTGGGGCGCACATCCAGACCGACCGGCGGTACCCCCACCTCTACCGGCTGGTGGACCTGACGACCAGTCTGGACCCCCACTTCGTGGACGCGTACCAACTCGGGGGCCTCTTCCTCTCCCTGGGCCGGGCCTACCCCGAGGCCATCGCCATCTATCGGAAGGGGATCGAACATAACCCGGATCGCTGGGAGCTCCCCTACGACCTCGGGCGGATGTACGTTCTCGATCTGGGCGAAATCCCCGCCGCCTTGGAGTGGTTCGAGCGCGCGAACACTTTGCCCGGCCGCGCCCACTATGTGCCGCGCTTGGTAGCGCGGCTGCGGGCACGGGTGGGGCTCATCGAGGCGGCCCTGGAGATGTGGGAGCGGATGCTGGAAACGACTGACATCGACTGGGTTCGGGATACGGCCAGAAGAGAGATCGAAAAGCTGCGAAAGCAGCTCCGTGCTGGGTGATCCCTCCAGGAGATCACATGATCGGACACGCAAAGGCCTTCGGTCGGGCCACTCCGGAACAGATAGCCGGTAGGATTCTCATCGCCGTGAACCTTTGCTTCTTTTTCTCGGGCGCGACGGGGCTGCTCTACCAGGTCCTCTGGGTGAGAATGCTGGGCCTGGTCTTTGGTCATACGGTCTTCGCCATCACCACGGTACTCGCGGCCTTCATGGGAGGCCTCGGGTTGGGGAGTTACGTCTTCGGGCGCATTGTCGATCGGCAAAAGCATGTCCTGCGACTCTACGGGATCCTGGAAGCAGCCATCGGGATCTACGTCCTGGCCACCCCGCTTCTTTTCTCGGGAGCTGAGATTCTCTACATAAAGCTCAATAGAGATCTTCAACTGTCTTTTTATACCTTCAGTCTTGCCCAATTCGTCCTGATCTTTCTGATCCTCCTCGTCCCCACGACCCTTATGGGGGCAACCCTTCCCGTCCTCAGCCGGTTCTTCGTGCGGGAGATCCGATCCCTCGGAAGTCGTGTGGGCCTTCTCTACGCCCTGAACACCTTTGGCGCCGTCTTGGGAGCCTATCTCACCGGGTTCTATCTCATCCCCACCGTCGGGGTCACGGCCGCCCTGCGGATGGGGGCAACGCTCAACATCGGTATCGGAGCACTTGTCCTCGTCTTTGAGAACCATCTCGGCAGGCTCGGACTTCCGTCGCCGGTAGACAAGACGCCCTCACAGCAGGAAGGCCGGGAGCCAGCAATCCGAAACCCGGAACCGGAAAGGATCGCCATCCTGCTGACGGTCGTTGGGTTCGGCCTCTCCGGCGCCGCCTCCATGATCTACGAGGTGGCCTGGACGAGGGCCCTCGCTCTAGTCATCGGCAGCTCGACCTACGCCTTCAGCACAATGCTCGTCGCCTTTCTCACGGGGTTGGGGCTAGGGAGTTTGCTGTTCGCGCGCGGTACGCGCCGCTTCCGCGTCACTGTTCTCTCGTTTGCGCTTTTCCAGTTGGGGATCGGACTCGGTGCGCTTCTGCTGATGCCCCTCTTTGAAAAGTTGCCGGAGTTCTTCCTCACCGCTTTTCGATTCTCCTCCTCCCCCGGGTCTATCCGGACGGTGCAATTTCTGATCAGCTTCGTCGCGATGCTGCTCCCCACTCTCTTCATGGGGGCAACCTTTCCCTGTGCGGTCCAGATTGCGGCGCGGGGGGTGCACCGGGTGGGATACGACGTGGGGACGGTCTACGCCGTCAATACTGCCGGCGCCATCGCGGGGACCGTCCTGGCCGGTTTCCTCTTGATCCCGGTCCTGGGGCTCCACACGACGGTCAAGGTCGCCGTCGCCGTCAATCTCACCGTGGCCACTGTTCTAGCCCTCGCCTCCGGGAAAGGGTGGGTGAAAAAGACCAGTGCTGCCCTCTCTCTTGCCGCCTTCCTTCCCTTCTTTGCATTCCGGGAGTGGGATGTCCGCGTGATGTCGAGCGGGGTTTCGATCTATGCTCAGAGGTTCCTTCCCACCTTCGGGAGGGCGTCCTTCCGGGAGATGGTGACCCCCGGGGAAATACTCTTTTACAAAGATGGGATCAGCTCCACCGTGAGCGTTGATAAGAGCGGGAGGAACCTCACGCTGAGGGTGAATGGAAAGGCTGATGCAAGCAATCGTGTGGATATGCACACCCAGCTCATGGCCGGCCACATTCCCCTTCTCCTGCACCCGGAGCCCAAGAAGGTTCTTGTCATCGGGCTCGGGAGCGGCGTCACGGTGGGGGCCGTGGCCCAGCACCCCGTCACGGAGATTGATGTGATCGAGATTGAGCCTGCGGTGGTAGAGGCGTCGAGATTCTTCGTCAAGGAAAATCGTGACGTCTTGCAGGACGCCCGCGTTCGCCTCACCATCGCCGACGGGCGGAACTTCATCCTGAGCACGGAAAAGGTGTACGACGCGATCGTTTCGGAGCCCTCCAATCCCTGGATCGGGGGCATCGGGAACCTCTTTTCCCAGGAGTTCTATCAGATCGCGGCAGGGCGGCTGGCTCGAGACGGGATCATCTGTCAGTGGGTTCAGGGCTATAATCTCTTTCCGCAGGATCTCCGGATGGTCGTCAAGACCCTGCGCAGTGTCTTTCCTCATGCGACAATCTGGAACCCCAGCGGGGGGGACTACCTTCTGATTGGTTCGCGGGCCCCCCTTTCTCTTGACTACAAGATCCTGGAGGCCCGTTACAGGAGCTTCCCCGGGCTTCGCGAGGACATGAGGGGTCTCGGGCTTCGTTCCCCCTTCTCCCTCGTAGCCGATTTTGTCCTGGGGGAGGAGGAGACGGCCCGGTACGCGGATCGTGCCTGGCTCAATACCGACGATCTGCCCCTCCTGGAGTTTTCGGCGCCCAATAGCCTCTACGCGGACACCGTTGCCCTGAACGCATCGGTGATGGAAGGGTTCAAGACGGCCGAATTTCTCCCGGGCAGGGGGCTTGGCCCTTCCGTCCTGGATTCTGCCCAGTTTCGGCACGATCTGGGTGTCGCGTTCGCGGAGAAGGGCAATCTGGAGAGGGCGCGTGTGGAGTTCGACAGAGCATTACGTGTCAGTTCCCGCCACGTTCCTTCTCTTATCGAAAGGGGTAAGGTCCTCCTCGCCATGCGGCTGCCCCTGAGAGCCCACGAGGATTTGATGACGGCAGTGGCGATCAATCCCGAAGAGGCGGAAGCGTACGTGCTGTTGGGGGGTCTCTATCAGGCACAGAGGATGACGGCCCAGGCTGAAAGATCCCTGCGGAAAGCTGTGGAGCTGGAGCCCGGGAGCGCTCGATATCGCACGCTGCTGGCAGACTTCTATCGCATGGAGAAGAAGTTTCACCAGGCACTCCCGCACTATCTGGCAGCCTTGAAGATATCTCCCGAGGAGGCTTCGCTCCTGGAGGCCGCCGCCTTCTCCTATCGGGAGGTGGGTCGGCATGATGAGGCGCTCACGACGCTGAAGAGGGCGCTCGCACTGGAGGAACGGAATGCGCACCTCCACTTCCGCCTGGGTGAGGTCTATGCCATGGTGAAGCACTATGACGCGGCCACCCGAGCGTTCGCTGAGGCCGCGCGCCTCAATCCTCTGGTCCCGGCGGCGTACGTGGAGCTCGGGCGGCTCCACCTCCTCCGGAGAGAGAAGGCGAAGGCGATTGACGCGTGGGAGAGGGCCCTCCGGCTTGATCCGTCTAATGGCTCTCTTCGCCGGCAGTTGGAGGATTTGTATGACACGATCTCCTGATACCCACGCCCCTACGAAAGGGTGACGCAGGGAGCGGGGCTTCAGTGGGCGCTGCTGGATCTAGAGAGAATGTAGGAAGCGATCGAAAGTCCCTCGCAGGAGGGCCCGCAAGTGCTAGGTATTCATTTCTTGGACCTTGATCCTATCGGTGCTCACCTTTCCCGCAGGCGGGGAGCCGGCGCCGTGGTGGTGGGGCTCGTGGCGCTGGGCACGTACATCATGACGCTGGGCTACGGTTTTGCTTTTGACGACGTCAACGTTATCCCCGTTGGTTGGCAGTTAGGAACGGTGGATCCCCTCGAGGTCGCCCGGACCCCGGTGCGTTCGGACAGTACCGTCCTTCCTTACTACCGTCCCCTAATCGCCCTCACGTATTGGTGGGATGGTTTCCTGTGGCAGGGAAACCCCGGTGGGTTCCACCTGACGAACGTCCTGCTCCATGCTCTGGTGAGTGTGCTGGTCTTCCTGGTAGCGCGCCGCCTCCTCCCGGTCGGCCCGGCCCCCCTCCTCGCCGGCCTTCTCTTTGCTGTCCACCCGATCCATGTAGAAGCCGTGGCCTGGGTGCAGGGACGAGTGGATCTCCTATCGGCAGTCGGTGTCCTGCTGACTGTGCTCCTCGGGCTCTCTGGGGCGGAGGCGACGGAGGAGCGAAAGGTCCTCTACTGGGCTGCCTCAGCGATGGCCTTCCTGCTTGCCCTCCTGGCGAAGGAGGTGGCGGTGGTGGCGCCGCTCCTCACGGCCCTCGTCCTGGTCGCGGAGCCCAGGCGGGGATATTGGCGGCGCCTGCGGGCGTGCCTGCCCCTCTTCGGCCTGCAGGGAGCAGCCTTCCTCTTCTACTTCGGGCTTCGGATCTCGAAACTGAGTTCTCCCGCCGTTGGCCTCTTTGGCAGCCCCCCCCTCGCTGATCGGATCCTCTTGGCCCTCCGGGTTATCCCGGTTTACCTGCGCCTCCTCCTCTGGCCGGTGGACCTCAACCCCAAACACTGGGTGGCTCCGCCCTCCGGTATCCTGGACTGGAATGTCCGGATGGGGCTCGCGCTACTGCTAGTGCTGGGCGCCGTGGTCCTCGCCTGGCGCCGGCAGGTGCCGGGCCTGGGTCCTGGCCTGGCATGGTTGGGCCTGGCTTGGCTACCAGCCTCGAACTTGGTCCCGATCCCCGCATTCGTCCTTGCCGAGCGGTACCTGTACTTGCCTTCGGTCGGTTTCTGCATCGCTCTTGCAGGGGTTGCTGCCGCTGCCGGGGCACTGGGAGACCGCTGGCGCAGGCCACTCCTCGCCACTGCGGCGATTCTGCTCCTGTCCCTTGGCGGCCTCGCCTCAGCCCATGCAGGGCTTTGGCGGGACCCCCGGACCTTCTACGAGGGCTTGGTCCGGCTGAACCCGAATTCGGCGCTGGCTCACAACGGCTTGGGTGCGATCTTCCTTGACCTTGGCGAGGAAGCACTGGCTGAGACGGAGTTCCGGGAGGCGCTGCGCCTTCACCCCCGCCACGCTGGCGCCCTGAACAACCTGGGCATCCTGGCCCAGCGGAGGGGCGAACTGGTGGCGGCCCGGCGATTCTACGGGGAGGCCCTGACCGCCCGCCCGAACCAGGCCGAGGTCTGGAACAACTTGGGAAGCCTTTACGAGGCGGAGGGAAACTTGGAACAGGCGGCCGCCGCCTACCTGCGGGCCATCCGCCTGGACTCCACAATTCCTCGCTTCATGGTCAACCTGGCGGGCGTCCTGGCAGCCCAGGGAAGGCGGCAGGACGCGGCAAACCTGCTCGAGCGGGCGGTCAAGTTGGATCCCACCATTTCCCGCTGGCAGGAGGCGCTGGATGCTTTGCGAACCGACGGAACACCATAGGAGGACGCCATGACGGGAGCAGGCTCCGGCTCTCCTGCGGTCTCCGTGATCATCCCCGCCCTGAATGAGGCGGAGAACCTCCGGAGCCTCCTCCCGGCCCTCCGCCAGGCCCTGGCGGAGCTGGGCGTCGCCTCCGAGATGATCGTGGCCGACGGGGGTTCCCGCGATGCCACGTCGGCGGTCGCCCAGGCGCTCGGGGCCCGCGTCGTCACCCAGGTGGAGCCCGGCTACGGTGGAGCCCTCCGGGCGGGCTTCGCCGCCGCCCGGGGGGACTACTTCCTCACGATGGATGGGGACTGGTCCCACGACCCGGAGGTGGTCCGCGCCCTCTGGACCGCCCGCTCCGGGGCGGACCTCCTCATCGCCTCCCGCTACGTCCCTGGGGGGGAAGCCGAGATGGGATGGGTCCGGTGGGTGCTCAGCCGGATCCTGAACGCGACCTACCGGCGGCTCCTGGCTCTGCCGGTCCGCGACCTCAGCAGCGGGTTCCGCCTCTACCGGCGGCAGGTGCTGGTGGAGACGCAGCCGCAGGCGACCGATTTCGACGTCTTGCAAGAGATCCTCCTAAAGGCCATCGGGTGCGGATTCACCGTGGGGGAGGTCCCGCTCCGCTTTCGCCCCCGGGGCGCGGGGCGCTCCCACGTCCGCCTCCTCCGCTTCGCGGCCGCCTACCTCCGGACCCTCTGGCGCATGTGGCAGCTCCGGAACTCGGTCGCCTGCGCCGACTACGATGCGCGGGCCTTCGACAGCCGGATCCTGGTCCAGCGCTACTGGCAGCGGCGGCGCTACCGGATCATCCACGGGTTCCTGGAGGAGCGGACGAGCGTGCTGGACATCGGCTGCGGGTCCTCCCGGATCATCAGCGACCTGCCCGATGGAGTGGGGCTGGACCTGGCATTCCGGAAGCTCCGCTATCTGAAGCGGCACAAAGGGCGGCTCGTGCAGGGGAGCCTGGACGCACTCCCCTTCCGGGACGCCGCCTTCCGGACCGTCATCTGCTCCGAAGTGATCGAGCACGTCCCGCCCGACCCCGGCCTCTTCCGGGAGATGGTGCGAGTCCTCGCGCCGGGCGGGATCTTGATCCTCGGGACACCCGACTACAGCCGGTGGATCTGGCACGTCATCGAGCGGATCTACGGCTGGCTCCTCCCGGGCGCCTACGCGAAGGAGCACATCACCCGCTACGATCCGTCCGGGCTCCGCCGGCTCCTGGAGGCGATGGGCTGCCAGGTCCTGGAGGCCCGGTACGTGGGATTCTCCGAGTGGATCGCCAAGAGCCGGAAGGTCGGGCCGTGCGCCCCGCGGCTCGCGGTCCCGACCTGGGGGGAGGACGGGTGACGGGAGCCACCGTGACGATCGGGGCGCTCTTCGGCCTCATCGTGGGGTCCTTCTGCAACGTCTGCATCCACCGGCTGCCGCAGGAGGAGAGCATTGTCGTCCCACGCTCCCGGTGCCCGCGGTGCCGGACGCCGATCCGCGCGCTGGACAACATCCCCCTGCTCAGTTTCGTCTGGCTTCGGGGACGCTGCCGGAACTGCGGGGTGGCCATCTCGTGGCGGTACCCCCTCGTTGAAGTGGTGACCGCGGGACTCTTTGTCGCCGCCCTGCTCGCCTTCGGGCCGACTCCCCGCGCCCTCGTGGCGGCGATCCTGCTGGCCGCGCTGGTCGTGGTGACCTTCATTGACCTGGACCACCAGGTGATCCCCGACGAGGTCACCCTCACCGGGCTCCCGGTCGGCGTGCTGGCGAGCCTCCTCACCGGGAGGCCCCCCTTCACGGAGGCCCTGGTGGCGGCCCTCGGAGGTGCCGGGGCGCTCTACCTGCTCGCGGTGTACGGCGAACTCTTTTTCAAGCGGGAGGTCCTCGGGGGTGGGGACCTAAAACTCGCGGCGATGCTGGGGGCCTTCCTGGGGGGGCGCCATCTCGCGCTGGCCTTCTTTCTGGCCTCCCTGCTCGGGGGCCTCGTGGGCGGCATGCTGCTGGCGACGGGCCGGGCGGGGCGGGGGGCGCTCCTCCCCTTCGGTCCCTTCCTGGCCTTCGGGGCGGCCGGGGCCCTCTTCTTCGGGGATGCGCTCTGGGCCTGGTACTGGGGGTTGCTGCGGTGAGGAGCGCAGGGTGAAAGCGTGGGGGACCTGGCGGCTCGACTTTACGGCGAAGGTCCGCCTGTTTGCCCTCCTGAGCTTCCTGTTCCTCCTCGTGATCCTCCTGGGCGCGACCCTTCTGTTCAATGAGGCGAGTCGTCAGCTCGAACGCGTGCTGGAGGAGCACCTTCATCTCGTGGCCCGCCTGACCGGCCAGCGCCTCCAGGGCTTCCTCCCGCGCCCGGGGGGAGAACCGCCGGCCGACCTGGGGAAGAGCGCGCAGGGGTTCTTGGACGTGCTGCAGCGGGAGGCGGGGGTGGCCCGCCTGGCGCTGATCCTGCCGCAGGGCACCGTGGCCGAGACGCCCGTTCGGGCCGATCGCGAGCCCCTACGTGCCCCGTCCGAGGCCTGGCAGGGCCGCCTGGAGGCGGGCGGGAGCGGCCCGCGCCTGCTCCTGACCGACTACTACCGGGCGGGCGGGGGCTACTTCAGGACCCTCTTCTGGCCGCTCGGAGAGAGGGGGGAGGGCCCCTGGGCCGTGCTGGCGGTGGAGGAGCGGGCCGACTTCCTCGGCTTCCTGGACAGGGTCCGCTGGCTCCTCCCGACGGTGTATCTGGCCGGGTTGGGGGGGGCGGCGCTGCTCGGGTGGCTCTTCCTCCGGACGGTCCTCCGTCCCTACGCTGCCCTGGCGTCGGCGGCGCGGGACCTCCAGGCCCTGACGCCGGAACCGCTGCCGGAGGCGGCCGAGGCGGACGTGGAATCGGTGCCGGGCCTCTTCCGCCACCTGGTGGGCCGGCTCCAGCACCAGGAGGCGGAGTTGTCCAGACTCTACTCCGCATCCGACCGCCGGGGCGGGGCCGCCGCGCTCGAGGAATCTATCCTGGGGAGCATCACTAGCGGCGTCATCAGTGTGCGGCCCGATCTGACCTTGATGGTTTTCAACCGGCCGGCGCTCCAGATCTTCGGCCTCCGGGAGGGGGAGGTTCTGGGGCGATCCTGCCAGGAGGTGTTCGGCCAGGATGGCGCCATCACCCATCTCGCCGCGGGAGCGCTCACCACTGGGCAGACGCATTCTCGCCTGGAGCTCAGCGTGACCCGCCCGGACGGGAGTTCCCGCTGGGTGGGACTGGCCTCCTCGGTGGTGCGGGATGCCAGGGGGGAGGCGGCCGGGGTGACCTTCCTCCTCACCGACCTGACCGAGGTCCGCCGGCTGCAAGAGCAGGTGACGCTCCAGGAGAGCCTGGCGAAGGTGGGGCAACTCTCCGCCGGCATCGCCCATGAGTTCCGGAACGCCCTGGGGGCCATCCTCGGCTTCGCCAAGCTCCTCCAGAAAAAGCTCCCGCAGGAAGACCCCCGCGCCGTCCACGTGCAGGCGATCATTGAGGAGACGAACAGTCTGGAGCGCACCATGCGTGACTTCCTGGCGTACGCGCGGCCGGCCCGCCTGCAAGTGGGGGCGGTGGGGGTCCGGGAGCTGGTGGAAGAGGCCCTGGACCCGTACCGGATCCCGCTGCAAGAGGCCCGGGTCGCGCTGTCCTGCCGCCACGAGGTGGGAGAGCTCCAAATCCAGGGGGACCGGACAGCGCTGCGCCAGGCGCTGGGGAACCTCGTCCGGAACGCCCTGGAGGCCATGCCGTCGGGGGGGCGCCTGGACCTCGTCACCCGGCGCCCCCCGGAGGGGCCCGAGGGGGATGGGGCGGGTCCGGTGGAGGTCCGGGTGGAGGACACGGGCGAGGGGATCGCCCCCGAGGACGTGGCGCGCATCTTCACTCCGTTCTTCACGACGAAGGAGCGAGGGACCGGCCTCGGGCTCGCGCAGGCCCAGAAGGCCGTGGTGGCCCACGGGGGGCGCATTGAAGTGGACAGTCGGCCTGGGGCCGGCACGGTCTTTCGCATCGTCCTGCCCGCCACGCCGCGGGCGGCGCGGGTGCGCGGGGAGGGGGCATGATCCTGGTCGTTGAGGACAAGCCCGGCATGCGCCGGATGCTCCGGGAGACGCTGGAGGGGGCCGACTACAGGGTGGACGAGGCTTCGGACGGCGAGGAGGCCCTCAAGAAACTGAGCCTCAACCATTATCGGCTGGTGCTCACCGATCTCAAGCTCCCCAAGAAGGACGGCCTGGCGGTCCTCCGGGCCGCCCGGGAGGTGAGGGGCAACCTCCCGGTCATCCTCATGACCGCCTACGGCACCATCGAAACCGCCGTCCAGGCGATGAAGGACGGCGCCGTGGACTTCCTGACCAAGCCCTTCGACAGCGATTACCTGCTGGGCCTCATCGAGCGGTCACTGGAGCGGTACCGCCTCTACACCGAAAACCTGGTCCTGAAGGAGGGGTTCGCCGAGAAGATGGGCTTCCCCAAGATCGTGGGGGCGAGCCGGGCGATGCAGCAGGTCAGTGCGCTCATCCAGAAGGTGGCTCCCAGCAACGCCACCGTGCTGCTCCTGGGGGAGAGCGGGACCGGCAAGGAACTCTTCGCCCGGGCCATCCACCAGATGAGCACCCGGCCGAACCGCCCCTTCATCGCCATCAACTCCGCCGCGATCCCCGACACCCTCCTCGAGAACGAGCTGTTCGGGCACGAGAAGGGGGCGTACACCGGGGCCCAGACGCAGAAGCAAGGGAAGTTCGAACTCGCCGACGGCGGGACCCTCTTCCTGGACGAGATCGGGGACCTGAGCCCGGCGGTCCAGGCGAAGCTCCTCCGGGTCCTCCAAGACGGGGCCTTCGAGCGCGTCGGCGGGACGAAGCCGATCCAGGTGGATGTCCGGATCATCACCGCCACCAACACCGACCTGACCCGGGCCGTCCGGGAGCGGAAGTTTCGGGAGGACCTGTTCTTCCGCCTCAATGTCTTTCCCATCACCATCCCGCCGCTCCGGGAGCGGCCCGAGGACATCCCCATGCTGGTGACCCACTTCCTCCACCGGTTTGCCAAGGAAATGCGGAAGGACGTCCGGGAGGTGTCCCCGGAGGCCCTGAAGGGGCTCATGGGCTATCCCTGGCCCGGGAATGTCCGCGAGCTGGAGAACTTCATCGAACGGGCCGTCATCCTGGCGCCTGAGCCGACCCTCAGCGTCCACGACTTCGCCCTGGGGCCAAAGCGGGGGCGGGGGGAGCGGGAGCCGGACCTCCCCCTCACGGGGAGCCTGCACGAGGTCGGCTCACGCGCCTCGGCCCGCGCCGAGCGGGACCTGATCGCCCGGACGCTCCAGGCGACCGGCGGCAACAAGTCCAAGGCCGCCGAAGTGCTTCAGGTCTCCTACAAGACCCTTCTGAACAAGATCAAGGAGTACGGGATCGAGGCCGCCCCGGAGGCCGGCTGAGGGAGCGGGCCATGCGGGCGGTCATCCAGCGGGTCCGGGAGGCCTCCGTCAGCGTGGACGGGCTGGACGTCGCCGCGATCGGCCCCGGCCTCCTCATCCTCGTGGGTGTGGGGCAGGGCGACACGGAGGAGGCGGCCCGGTGGCTGGCGGGAAAGGTGGCGGAGGTGCGGATCTTCGAGGACGCCGAGGGGAAGATGAACCGCTCCGTGCGGGAGGTGGGGGGTGCTGCCCTGGTCGTGTCCCAATTTACCCTCTACGGGGATGCCCGGAAGGGGCGGCGCCCGTCCTTCAGCGATGCCGCCCCCCCGGAGGTGGCCGTTCCTCTGCTGCGAAGGTTCGTCAGCGACCTTCGGGAGCGGGGCCTCCCGGTCCACGAGGGGGTTTTCGGCGCGAGAATGCAGGTGCGCCTGGTGAACGACGGCCCTGTCACGATCTTCCTCGACAGCGCGGACCGGTGAGAGCCGCCGGCCTTTCCCCGGGACCCGCCGCCCTCGACGCGGTTCGGCTTGCCGCGCGTCCGGGCTGTGTCTTCGTGGTCCCCGCCGCCCCCCCGGGGCGGGGCGCGTGTACGCCCGGGGCCCGGAAATGGGGGGGGGGGGGGCCGCGGGGGCCTTAGGTGATGAACCTCGACGCGCTGGTGGATGAGTACCTGACGGCGCTGGCGGCGGCGCGGGGCGCCTCACCCCACACCCGGGAAGCCTACGCGCGCGACCTCCGCCGCTACCTTGAGTTTCTCGAGGGCGAGGGCCTGCGGGACGTCGGGGCCATCCGGCCCGCCCACCTGACCGCCTTCCTTGCCAGGCTGCGGGCGAGCGGCCTCGCGGAGCCTTCGGCGGCCCGGGCGCTCTCGGCCGTCCGGGGGCTGCACCGGTTCCTCCTCGCCACCGGGCGGGCCGCCGAGGACCCCACCGAACTGGTCCGCCGTCCCCGCGCCCCGCGTCGCCTGCCGGGGGTGCTCAGCCTGGCCCAGGTGGAGGGGCTCCTCGCGGTCCCGGACACACGCCGGCCGCCCGGCCTGCGGGATCGGGCGATGCTGGAGTTGCTCTATGCCACGGGGCTTCGGGTCAGCGAGCTCACCGGCCTTCCCCTGGGCGCGGTGAACCTGACCGCCGGGTTCGTCCGCGCGGTGGGAAAGGGGGACAAGGAGCGCGTCGTTCCGGTCGGCCGGGAGGCCCTGCGCCGGCTCCGGGAGTACCTGGAGCGCGGCCGGCCGGCCCTCCTGAAGGGCCGCGAGAGCCCGGCCCTCTTCGTCGGCCGGCGGGGCCGGCCTCTCACCCGGCAGGGCTTCTGGGCTCTCCTGAAGCGGTGCGCCCGGGCTTCCGGCATCGGCCGGGCCGTCTCCCCCCACACCCTCCGGCACTCCTTTGCGACCCACCTCCTCGAGCGCGGCGCCGATCTCCGAGCGGTGCAGATGATGCTGGGCCACGCCGACCTTGGGACCACCCAGATCTATACTCACGTCGCCCGCACCCACCTGAAGGAGGTCCACCGGCGCTTCCACCCGCGCGCCTGACGGCACGGGGCGGCTGCGCGGGACCGATTTCCTTGACCCTCTCCGAGAGCGCGTGGTATCGTGCGGGCGTCTTGCCGCAGTTCTCGGACACCTCCGGACAAGCGTTGCCAACGACCGCGGGGAGGGGAGAATCATGAGCTGCCCGGTGCACCCGCTGCAGAAAGGATTGGGCTTCTGCGAGGTGTGTCGCCAGGAGGTGTGCGCCCTTTGCCTCGCCAGCGTGGGCACGCCCATGGATCTGGAGTGCCCGGGGTGCGGGAATCTGGGGACGGTCTCCCTCTTCGAGGCGCTCCGGTCCGTCGGGGCGGAGTGACGAAGGCCTGGCGGGCCGAGGTGGGGCGAGGGGAGGGCGGTCCCGCGCGGCGGCGAGGGAGGGGCACCGGTTCCCCCCGGGGGGCGGGTGCCCCTTCCCCTTTGGGGGGCGTGCGGGGCGCCTGGGGGTCCCCCGTGGAGGGGATCGCCCTGCTCGCCGATCCCCTCTACGGGTATATCCAGTTCACGGTCCCCCGCGGGACGGACCCGGCCGAGCCCACCGAGAAGGCCCTGCTCGACAGCCCCTGGGTCCAGCGCCTCCGCTTCATCCATCAGCTCCAGAGCACCTGGTGGGTGTACCCTTCGGGCGAGCACAGCCGCTTCCAGCACTCGCTCGGGACCATGCACCTGGCCGGGCGGTTCGCGGAGCAACTCTACCCGAGCCTGGTCAAGGCCTGTCGCGCGCTGCGGGACCGCTGCCCCTCCTTCCCCCTCGTGCACGCCACGCTCCGGGCCGCGGGGCTGCTGCACGACGTGGGCCCCGGTCCCTTTGGCCAC
>CAZRDA010000006.1:0-17199 GCA_964598715.1 uncultured bacterium
AGACCTACTACCGGATCACCCAGGACCGGGTCCTGAACGCCGGGCAGCAGTTCGGCCAGGGAGTGGTGGAGGCCGAACTCCTCGGGGAGGAGAACCGCGAGGCGCTCACGCGGCTCGCGCGCGAGAAACTGGTGGAGCACCGGCTGAGCAGCCTTCAGGTCTTCGACCGCCGGGGACGGGAACTGACCCGGGTGGCGGAGCCGGGCGGTCCCGACCGCTCGAGCCTGGCCGCCGCCTCCCGGCTGGTGCAGGGGGCGCTCCAGGGGAAGAGCCAGTCCCTCACCCAGAGGCTGGAGGCGGGGGAGCTGATCGCGGGAGTTGTGCCGATCGTGGGTCGCGGGCCGGGTGGGCAGGTGCTGGGGGCGGTGGCGGTGAGCGCCACCATTCCGTCCGGGCTGGCGGACAAGGCGGCGGACATCGCCGCCGGGATCAAGGAGTACCGCCACCTCCGGATGCTGAAGACCCCCCTCAAGGGCGCGTACATCATGCTCTTCCTGATGGTGACTCTGGTGATCCTCTTCGCCGCCATCTGGACGGCCGTCCACCTGGCCCGGGGGATCACCGCTCCCATCCAGGAGCTCGCCGAGGGGACGCGGGCGGTCGCGGCCGGGAACCTGGACTACCGGGTCCGGGTGGAGGCGGACGACGACATCGGCATTCTCGTGGACTCGTTCAACCGGATGACGGAGGACCTGCGGCGCGGCGAGTCGGAGCTGACGGAGGCCAACCTGGGCCTGCAGCGGACCAACGTGGAGTTGGAGCAGCGGCGTGCCTACATGGAACGGGTGCTGGAGAGCCTGGCTGCGGGCATCCTCTCCCTGGACGCGGCGGGCGTCGTCAACACCATGAACCCTGCCGCCCGCCGGATCCTGGGGCTGGAGCCGGCTGCCGTGCTGGGGCGCCCCTATACGGACTCCTTTCCCGGGGCGGAGGCGGCCCCGATCCGGCACCTCATCGAACGCATGGCCCTGGAGGGGCGGGGGAGCATGGACGAACAGGTGACCCTCCCCCGCAACGGGCAGGTGGTGACGCTGGTGGTGAACATCCGCAACCTCACCGACAAGACCGGAAGCTACCAGGGGATGGTGGTGGTGGTGGATGACATCACGCAGCTCCTCCGGGCGCAGCAGGCCATAGCCTGGGGGGAGGTGGCCCGGCGGATCGCACACGAGATCAAGAACCCGCTCACGCCCATCAAACTGTCCACGCAGCGGCTCCGGAAGAAGTTCACCGAGCGAGCCTCCGACTACGAGCGGGTCTTCGACGAGTGCACCCGGACCATCATCCAGGAGGTGGACGGGCTCCAAGGGCTGGTGGACGGGTTCTCCCGCTACGCCCGGATGCCCGCCTCGGACCCGCGCCCGGGCGACCTCCACCCGGTCATCGCCAGCGTGGTCCGCCTCTACTCCGGCTTGGGCCGGGGGATTGAGCTTGAGACCGCCCTGGACCCCCACCTGCCGCCCATCATGGTGGACCCGGACCAGATGAAGCGGGCGCTGATCAACCTGGTGGATAACGCGGTGGCCGCTGTGGGGAAGGCCGGGGGGGTGATGCTGCGGACCCGCTCCCTCCCCGGGGAGGGGAAGGTGGAGGTGGAGGTGGCGGACAGCGGGGTGGGGATCCCCCCGGATGATCGCGAGCGCCTCTTCCTCCCCTACTTCTCCACCAAGAAGTCTGGGACGGGGCTCGGGCTGGCCATCGTCTACCGGATCGTCACGGAGCACGGGGGGACGATCCGGGTGGAGGCGAACGAACCGAGGGGGACCCGGATGGTCATGGCCTTCCCGGCCCTCCCGGTCCCCGCCCCGGCCGTGCCGCCGCTGTCGAGGTGACCTGTGGCCCAGGAAGAGATCCTCATCGTGGATGACGAGAAGAACATCCGGACCTCCCTCACCGGGGTCCTCCAGGACGAGGGATACCGGGTGACCGAGGCCGACTCGGGGGAAGCGGCGCTCAAGGCCCTCCGCCAGGGCCCGCCGGACCTGGTCATCCTGGACATCTGGATGCCGGGGATGGACGGGCTGGCCACGCTGGCCGACATCAAGCGGCTGCACCCGGAGGTGGCCGTCCTGATGATCTCGGGCCACGGGACCATCGAGACGGCGGTCCGGGCCACGAAGCTGGGGGCCTACGATTTCATCGAGAAGCCCCTCTCCCTGGAGAAGACCACGCTCGCCGTCCGCCACGCCCTGGACGCCCAGCACCTCTACCGGGAGAACGTGGCGCTGCGGCAGCGCCTGGAGCAGCGCTACGAGCTCGTGGGGGAGAGCGAGGTACTCCAGAAGCTCAGGGAGCAGATCGCCGCCGCCGCGCCCTCCAACGGCCGGGTCCTGATCCGGGGGGAGAGCGGGACCGGCAAGGAACTCATCGCCCGGGCCATCCACCGCCAGAGCCATCGGGTTGCCAAGCCCTTCGTCGAGGTGAACTGCGCCGCCATCCCGGAGGACCTGATCGAGAGCGAGCTCTTCGGCCACGAGAAGGGGGCCTTCACCGGCGCCACGATGCGGCGCCGGGGCAAGTTCGAAATGGCCGACGGTGGGACGCTCTTCCTGGACGAGGTGGGGGACATGAGCCTCAAGACCCAGGCCAAGGTCCTCCGGGCCCTCGAGGAGCAGACCTTCGAGCGGGTGGGGGGGACGGAGAGCCTCCGGGTGGACGTGCGGATCATCGCGGCCTCCAACAAGGACCTGGAGGGGGAGACCCGCGCCGGCCGGTTCCGCGAGGACCTCTACTACCGGCTGAACGTTATCCCCTTCGACGTCTCCCCTCTCCGGCAGCGGCGCGAGGACATCCCGTTGCTCGCCGCCTATTTCCTGAAGCAGTTCTGCCGGGAGTACGGCAAGCGGGAGAAGACCTTCAGCCCCGGGGCCCTGACCATCCTCCGGGAGCACCCCTGGCCCGGGAACGTCCGCGAATTGCGTAACGTGATCGAACGTCTCGTCATCATGGTTTCCGAGGATCGGATCGAGGCGGGGGGGGTGGGGGCGGCCCTGGGGCCCCGTCTCGCGGGCCCGGAACCGGCGCCCGAAGTGGGGGCGCCGGAGACCGTCCCCGAGGCTGACCTCTCCCTCCGGGGGGCGCGGGAGCGGTTCGAGCGGGACTACATCTTGCAGCGCCTCCGGGAGAACGGGTGGAACGTCACCCGGACGGCCGAGAAGCTGGGGATCGAGCGGAGCAACCTCCACCGGAAGCTCCGGGCGTTGGAGATCGAGGCGCCACCCGCTCGTTGACGCGTGGTGTCGGGGGCCCGGGGCGAGCCTTCGCGGCGTGCTCCCCCCCGGGGGGGCGCCTTGCCACACGAGGTGGAGGGCTGAGTACAGGGCGGCGAAGGTGCGCCGCTCGGCGATCGCGTGGAGGCGAGCGGAATGCTGATCGGGAAAGGGATCACGGTGCGGGGGGAGATCACCGGGACCGGGGACCTGCATGTGGCCGGCCGGATGGAGGGGAAGGTGAACCTCACCGGCACCCTGGTGGTTGAGGATGGGGCCGAGGTGGAGGCCGACGTGACCGCCACCGCCATCGTGGTCGGGGGCCAGGTGCGGGGGAACCTCATGGCATCGGTGCGCATCGAGTTGCTGGCCAGCGGCCGCATTCAGGGGAGCTGTCGCGCGCGGAGTCTGGTGGTGCGGGAAGGGGCCCTGCTCAACGGCAAGGTGAACGCCGGGGCCCTCCCCGAGCTGGTCAGCGCCGACGAGGGGATGGCGGAGCTGGTCCGTCGCGACGAGGCCCGCGCCCCGCTCCGGTGAGCCTCGCCCGCCCTACCCGTCGCGTCCCCTGCTCCCGGAGGAGGGCCAGATGCAGCCGTTTCGCTGGTGCGCGGCCTGCACCGTTCCCGCCTTCACCCGGCGGCAGGCGCTCCGCGGCCTCGGGGCCGCCGTCGCCTCGCTCCTCCTGCCCCGCCCCGCCCGGGCCTTCACCGTGATCAGCCCCTCCCAGGAGGAGGCGCTCGGGCGGAACGCGCACGCGGAGATCCTCCAGCACTTCGGCGTCCTGGACGTTCCCAGCCTCCAGGCCTTCGTCGCCCGGGTGGGCCAGCGCCTGATCGAGGAGGCCGAGTACACCGGCTTCGAGTACCGGTTCACCGCCCTGGATTCCCCGGAGGTGAACGCCTTTGCCCTTCCTGGCGGGTTCATCTACGTCACCCGTGGGCTCCTGGCCGAGGCCAACAGCGAAGCGGAACTGGCGACCGTCGTCGGCCACGAGATCGGCCACGTCACCTCACACCACGCGGCCAAGCAACTGACCCGGGCCTTCGGCCTGCAGTTCCTCACCCTGGGCCTGGTCGCCCTCAGCCCGGGCGGCCGGGAGCACGCGGGCAAGTGGGCCACGCTCTCCGGCGAGCTCTTCCGTCGCGTCCTGCTGGGCTACGGCAGGGAGGCCGAACTCGAATCGGACGAAAAGGGGATCCGGTACGCCTTCCGGGCCGGCTACGACGCCCGGGAGATGGTGAACTTCTTCCGGGTCCTGCAGCTCAAGGCGCGTCTCGCCGGGGTGGGCTACCACGGCTTCGACGCCACGCACCCCGACACCATCGAGCGGATTGACCGGGCCCGGGTTCTCGGTGACGTGATCGGGCCCGGGGGCGGGGCCGAGTTGCGCGTCGCGGCGGACGATTACAAGGCGCGCCTGGAGGACCTCCCCTACGGGCAGAGGGGATCCGGCAAGCGACTCCGGATCCACGCGGTGGCAGCGGGGGAGACGCTCCCCGCCATCGTGCGGCAGGTGTACGGCAGCGAGGCCCGCGCCTACGAGGTGGCCCTGCTGAACGGGCTGCGGCGCGAGGATGCGCCCCTCACCCCGGGCCAGCGGCTGAAGCTCGTCGTGGAAGGAGCACCCGGCAGGAGCCTCCACCTGGAGCCCGGGCTGCCCGAGGCGGTCCGCTAGTGCCGTTCCAAGTAATGCGGCTCACTCCTGACAGACCGTGCTGCCGCGGGTCCTGTCGCCGGCGTGCCCCACTCGCGGCCGGGCTCCGTCACTCCACCCGGCCGCTCGGGGGCCGCGCGCGGCGCCACCCGCGGCCCGGCTGCGATCGTAGGCGCAATTCTTTGGAGCGACGCTAGGCCGGGCTGGGGCGGACCGGGCCGGCCGCTCGGCTTCGCTTTCGGCTGCCCCCCCGCCCCCTGGGCAGGGTTGGGCCCCTCTTCTCAAGGCCGCCGTGTCCCCGCAGGTCCCAATCTCCCGCAGAGAATGCGGAACATCTCGACCCGGCCACCCATCGCCGGGGTTCGGGTCCGGCGCCCCTCCGGGGAGCGGTCGGCGTCCGAGACCACCGGCTCTCGCGCGCCAGGAACGGGCCCCACTTGAGGGCCGGAGAGGCGGTGCTATGATACGCGCGCGAGGCCTTCCCTCCGGAATTCCATGAACCGGAAGCGATTTGCCCGACTGGTGACCGAGGTCCTGGAGAGCCTCCCCGAGGAGTTCCGGGTGAGGATCGCCAACGTGGAGGTGGTCATCGTCGACTGGCCCACTCCGGGGGACCTGGAGGAGGCCGGCCTGAGTCCTGAGGACACGCTCTTCGGCCTGTACCAGGGGACCCCCCTCCCCGAGCGGGGGATAGAGGCTCCCCCCCTCTTCCCGGATAGGATCACCATCTTCCAGGGTCCACTGGAGGAGTGGTGCGAGAGCGAGGCCGAGATCCGGGAGGAGGTCAGGACCACCGTGATCCACGAGGTCGCCCACCACTTCGGCATTGATGAGGATCGCCTGACCGAGCTCGGCTGGGCGTGAAGGACCCTTGCCCTGATGGAGGAGCCCGGTATAATGGGGCGACCATGCTCCGCCAGGACCCGATGCCCGCTCCTGGCTCCCCGCCCGGGATGGCTGTCCGCTGCGACCGCTGCGGGACGGCGATGGTGGAGCATCACTGCAAGCTCCAGTGCCCCCGGTGCGGCTTCACCCGCGACTGCTCGGATCCATGACGCCGCCCTCGCGCCCACCGCCTTCCGCGCCCCTGCCTCCTGCTGGCTCGGTTTGGGGGGGATCCTGGTGCGGTTTCGGGACGTGGGGGACCGCGTGGGGGCAGGTGCTCTGAGGCGCAGGCGAGTTCAGAAGGTGTTCAGGCAGTCGGTGAATTCCTCCACCATGCTGGCGTGGTGGAACTTCGTGGCCTGCGCGATCCCCTGCCGGTAGGCGGCCCTGGCCGCCTCCCGTTCGCCGAGGCGCTCGTGGGCCTGGGCGAGCAGCCGGTAGGCGGATCCCTCGTCTTCCTGCCGGGCGAGGTAGGCGGTGAGGGCCGCGATGGCGTCGGCGTAGCGGCCGGCCTTGAAGTACTCGTTGCCCAGCATGAAATGGACCATGGGGTCGTCGGGCTTCTTGGCCCGCATGCCTTCCAGAATGGCGACCCGGTCCATGGCTCCTCCTCGCCTGGGGCCGTTCGGTGGCAGGCGCTCGTCTCCTAGGATAAGCTCCCGGGGCGGCGAGTCAAGGCCGAACGGCAGGGAGCAAATGGGCGAGCCATACCGGCAGCCACGGAGAGACGGGGGCACCGGTCCGCGCGCGGGCCTGGGACTTCCTTTTCCGCGTCGGGCGTGAGAGGATAGGGCCGCGTCTGTCGCGCGGCTGGATGCCGGAGAGGAGATCACGGGCGGGAGATGTCCTTCTGGCCGGGTGCAAAACGGAAGGAGGCCGTGACGCCGGGGACGGACCGGCTTCCCCCGGGCCAGCGGCTCACCCGCGACTGGCCCGTGCTGCACGCCGGGACCATCCCCCGCTTCTCCGAGGCGGCCTGGGACTTCCGGGTCTCCGGGCTGGTCGAGCACCCCCTCCGCTTCACCTGGCGGGAGTTCCAGGCGCTTCCCCGCGTCCAGGTCGTCTCCGACATCCACTGCGTGACTACCTGGAGTCGCTTCGACAACCGGTGGGAGGGGGTCGCTGCCCGGGAGTTGCTCCGCCGGGCGGCTCCGCGACCGGAGGCCCGCGTCGTCATCGTCCACGCCGAGCAGGGCTACACCGCCAACGTGCCCCTGGAGGCCCTGCTCGACGGGGACGTCCTCTTCGCCGATACCCACGACGGCAAGCCGCTTGCACCGGGGCATGGCTCCCCTGTCCGTCTGGTGGTTCCGAAGCGCTACTTCTGGAAGAGCGCCAAGTGGGTCCGGGGCATGGAGATGACCGCCGAGGATCGGCCCGGATTCTGGGAGGTCCGGGGCTACAACAATAGCGCGGACCCGTGGCGGGAGGAGCGGTACTGGTAGGACGTGGGAGGCCGGCCCAGGATGCCACGGGAGCCCTACCACACGGTCTGGGCCGTCTTCGTCTTCGGCTGGCTGAACATCTACCTTCTCCGGATGGCCCTCGCCCCCATCCTTTCCCCCCTCATCACGGAGTTCGGCCTCACCTTCGCGGAAGCGGGTCTCCTCGCCACCGCCTACTTCTACGCCTACACGGGCATGCAGGTCCCTGCCGGCCTGCTCGGCGAGCGCTTCGGCCGAAAGCGCGTGCTCGTGGCGGGGACGCTCACCTGGGCGTTCGCCTCGCTCCTCACCGGCTTCACCACGTCCTTCGCCCAGATCTTCGCCGCCCGGTTCGTGGCCGGCCTCGGGATGGGGTCGTACTTCGGCAATGACCGCCCCCTCATCTCCGCCGCCACGCCCCGGGGAAGGATGGCCGTGGGCCAGGCGATCTCCTTCACCGGCGGGGGCATCGGCCTGTGCCTCGGGCTCGTGCTGTCCGGCCTCGCGACGGAGGCATGGGGCTGGCGGGCGACCTTCATCCTCCTCTCCCTCCCTTCCTTCCTGGCGGCGGCTGCGGTCTGGCGCTTCATCCGGGAGCCCGCCTCCGTTGCTCGCCAGGGATGGGCGTGGCGTCCCTACCGGGCGCTACTCCGGAGCACGGACCTTTGGCGCCTGTATCTGGCCCAGGCGACGAACATCTACGCCATGTCGGTGATCGGGACGTGGGCCCCGGCGATGTTCCAGGAGGTGGGGGTGGAGGGACTGGGGGCCTCTTCGCTGTACGCGAGCCTGCTCGGGCTTGCCGCCCTGCCCGGACTCCTCCTGGTTGGATGGGGGAGTGACCGGACAGCCAGCAGGGGTCTGGGGCGCAAGGGGGTCCTGGCGCTGGCGTATGCGGGGGTAGCGGCCGCCCTCCTGGGGCTGGGGATCGCGCTCAGCGTGAGGCTGCCGGCCGCAGCCCTCGGCGCCGGGATCTTTCTCGCCGGGGTGTTCCTGTGGGGCTGCTACGGACCGGCCTACGCAGTCCTGGGGGACCTGGCGCCGCCCGAGGTCCTTGGCACGGCCTTCGGTCTCTGCAACACGGTGGCGTTCGTCGGGTCGCTGGTGGCCCCCATGGCGACCGGCTGGATCCGCGATGTGACCGGCTCCTTTGCCGGCGGCTGCTACGTCGCGGCCGGGCTGGCCCTGGTCGGTGCCTTTCTGGCATTCAGCATCCCGCCCGCCTTCCGGTTAGCCCCGGAAGGGGCCCGGGCCGGGAGTGGGTGAGGGAGAACGCATGGCCCCGAAAGACGAGCCGCTCTTCTGCCCGTACTGCGCCATGATGCAGTTCCACGTGGACCCGGAGGAGGAGGGACGTGTCTACTGCCCGGTCTGCGGCGTGGACGTTCCCATCCGCGAGCTGGTCCGGACTCCGTAGGGAGGGGCGCAGGCGGCCTGGGCCTCCCGGCAACGGGTCTCAAGGCGGGGGCGCATTGCGGCGGCTTCAGTATTCCTTATTCCTTGTGTGCCGGGAGTCCATGTGATAACGCATAGCGTTATCGAGTCTGGCGAAGGGGTGGGAGTTGACTTTTTGGGCGGGGATGGGCTAGCCTAGCGCGTGAGGGGCGCGTCGCCCGTTCCCCGGCCCCCTGAGCATCCCGAGGGAGGCAAGTGCCCATCCGCAAAGCGATTTTCCCGGCGGCCGGCTTTGGGACCCGCTTTCTCCCCGCCACCAAGGCCCAGCCCAAAGAGATGCTCCCCCTCGTGGACAAGCCGGTCATCCAGTATGTTGTGGAGGAGGCGGTGGCCGCCGGCATCCGGGATGTGGTTATCGTCACCGGGCGGGGGAAGAACACTATCGAGGACCACTTCGACCACGCAGTCGAACTGGAAGCCTTCTTGCAGGCCAGGGGGAAAATGGACCTCTTGGCCCAGATTCGCCGGATCCCCGAACTGGCCTCCGTCTGCTATATCCGGCAGCGGGAGCCCCTGGGCCTCGGGCACGCGATCCTCACCGCCCGGAGTGTGGTGGGTGAGGAGCCCTTCGCCGTGCTTTTGGGGGACGATGTGGTGGATGCCCCGGTCCCCTGTATCGGGCAGTTGCTGGAGGTGTTCGCCCGCACGGGCGCGCCCGTGGTGGCCATCATGGAGGTACCCCCGGAGGAGGTCTCCTCCTACGGCATCGTTGCCGGGGAGCCGGCCGGGGAGCGGCTCGTGCGGCTGACGGGCCTGGTGGAAAAGCCGACCGTGGCCGAGGCCCCCTCCCGCTGGGCGATCGTTGGCCGGTATATCCTCACCCCGGATATATTTCCCGCCCTGGAGGCGACCGGGCCGGATGCGAGGGGGGAGATCCAACTGACGAACGGCCTCCGCCGGCTGCTCGGGAGCCGCCCGATCTACGGCTACCGCTTCGAGGGCCGATGGTACGACGCCGGAAGCCGGCTCGGGTTTCTGAAGGCCACGGTCGAACTGGCCCTGAAGCGGCCGGATCTGGGCAAGGCCTTCCGGGAGTACCTCCGGGGTCTGCCCCTCGAGGAGGACCCGGCTGGCCCGGGTCGGCCCCCCGGCTGAGGGGAGCAACCGGAGATCGCGCGCGTTATGGAGGACACGGAGCGCCCCGCCCCGCCCGAGCAGGAACCCGAGCCCGGAGAGGAGCCGGCCGTCGCAGAGGAGGAACCCCTCACGGCCGACGACGACATCGAGCGGGCGGGCTTCGAGAAGATCAAGCGGAAGCGGAACCTGCCGCGGGGCGTCCGGGTCTCGGCCCGGCGCGAGCGGGAGGGGCCGCCGCCCCGCAAGCGCAGCTGACGAGAAAGGAGCCCCGCACCGTGGAGCCCGAGGATGTGGACGTGAAGGATCCCCAGGCGCCGGAGACCCCCCGGGGGGCAGAGGCGGGCGCGCCCGGTTCACAGGAGAAGAAGTTGCCCGAGATGCTCCCGGTCCTCCCGGTCCGGGACGTGGTGGTCTATCCCTTCATGATCCTGCCGCTCTTCGTGGGTCGGGAGAAGTCCATCCGGGCGGTGGACGAGGCGCTGGGCCGGGACCGCATGATCCTCCTCGTGGCGCAGAAGGACGCCGAGGCGGAGGACCCGGGGGTCGAGGAGATCTACCCCATCGGCACCGTGGCGATGATCATGCGCATGTTGAAGATGCCGGACGGCCGCGTGAAGATCCTGGTGCAGGGGGTCACGCGGGCGAAGGTGACCCGGTTCACCCGGACCGACTCCTTCTTCGAGGCCCGGATCCAGGAGCTGCCGGACCAGGACGTGCCCACCATGAGCCTGGAGCTGGAGGCCCTCATCCGCTCCGTCAAGGACCAGGTCTCGAAGAGCGCCTCGCTGGGGAAAGCGGTTTCCCCGGACGTGCTCGTGATCATCAACAACCTGGAGCACCCCGGCCGCCTGGCCGACCTGGTGGCCAGCAACCTGGACCTGAAGGTGGAGCAGGCGGTGGAGGTGCTGGGGATCGCCGACCCGGTGGCCCGCCTCCGGCGCACGGGCGAGCTGCTCCGGAAGGAGCTGGAGGTGCTGGCCGTCCAGCACAAGATCCAGAGCAGCGCCCGGGAGGAGATGGACAAGACCCAGCGGGAGTACTACCTCCGGGAGCAGTTGAAGGCCATCCAGAAGGAGCTGGGCGAGTCGGACGAGCGGACGGCCGAACTTGAGGAGTTGGCGAGCAAGATCGAGAAGGCCAAGATGCCCCCCGAGGTGGATGAGGAGGCGAAAACGCAGCTCACGCGTCTCTCCCGGATGCACCCGGACGCCGCCGAGGCCTCGGTGGTCCGGACCTATCTCGACTGGCTCATCGAACTCCCCTGGAAGAAGCAGACCCGCGACCGGATTAGTATTAAGAATGCCCAGAAGATCCTTGAGGAGGACCACTACGACCTGGAGAAGGTGAAGGAGCGGATCCTCGAATACCTGGCCGTCCGCAAACTGAAGAAGAAGGGGATGAAGGGGCCCATCCTCTGCTTCGTGGGTCCGCCGGGGGTCGGGAAAACCTCCCTGGGCCGCTCCATCGCGCGGGCGCTCGGGCGCAAGTTCGTCCGGATATCGCTCGGAGGGGTCCGGGACGAGGCCGAGGTCCGGGGTCACCGCCGGACCTACATCGGGGCCCTCCCGGGCAAGATCGTCCAGGGGATCAAGCAGGCCGGCACCAACAACCCGGTCTTCATGATGGACGAGGTGGACAAGGTGGGGGCGGACTTCCGCGGCGACCCGTCCGCGGCCCTCCTCGAGGTCCTGGACCCGGAGCAGAACGTCTCCTTCACCGACCACTACCTGGGGGTGCCCTTCGACCTCAGCAACGTCATGTTCGTCACCACGGCCAACCTGGCCGACCCGATCCTGCCGGCCCTGAGGGACCGGATGGAGGTCATCGAAATCTCGGGCTACACGGAGGAGGAGAAGCTCCACATCACCCGGAAGTACCTCCTCCCCCGGCAGCTCTCGGAGCACGGGATCACCCCCAAGTATCTGGAGATCACGGACGAGGCGATCCTGAAGATCGTCAACGAGTACACCCGGGAGGCGGGCCTCCGGAACCTGGAGCGGCAGGTGGCCACCATCTGCCGGAAGGTGGCGAAAGAGGTGGCGGGGGGGAAGCGGGAGCAGGCGAAGGTGTCGGTGAAGAGCCTGCATACCTTCCTGGGGGCCCCCAAGTTCCTCCCCGAGTCGGAGCAGGAGCGGGACGAGGTGGGGGTGGCCACGGGGCTCGCCTGGACGCAGGCCGGCGGGGACATCATCTACGTGGAAGCCACCACCATGAAGGGGAAGGGGCAGCTCACCCTGACCGGCCACCTGGGGGACGTGATGAAGGAGTCGGCCCAGGCGGCCCTCTCCTACGCCCGGACCTGGGGGGGGGAACTGGGGATCCGCGAGGAGGTCTTCGGGAAGCTGGACCTGCACGTCCACGTCCCCGCCGGGGCGATTCCCAAGGACGGGCCTTCGGCCGGGATCACGATGGCCACCGCCTTGATCTCTGCCCTCACCCGGATCCCGGTGCGCCGGGACGTGGCGATGACGGGGGAGGTGACCCTCCGCGGGAAGGTGCTCCCCGTGGGCGGGATCAAGGAGAAGGTCCTGGCCGCCCGCCGGGCCGGGCTCCGGGCGGTCATCGTCCCCCGGAAGAACGACAAGGACATCCAGGAACTGCCCAAGACCATCACCCGGGGCATGACCTTCGTGTACGTGGAATCGATGGACGAGGTCCTGGAGCGGGCGCTGGCCCGTCGGCTCCCCGGGCGCGTGGGCGCGATGGGGGAACCGGCCCGGCCGGGGCGCCGCCGCGAGCGGCCGACCTCGCCCCCCCCTGCGTAGGAGCGAGGCCAGGAGAGCGGCGTGAGCCGGCAGCGCCGGGGCGAGGCGAGTGGGACGACAGGCCTGAGAAGCCTGCTCTCCCACCGAAAGGCCCGGGAGACGCTGGGCGTTCTGCTGGTGGCCGCTTCCCTCCTCACCCTGGTGAGTCTGGCCTCCTACGACCCCTCCGACCCCTCCTTCCTCCACTCGGGCACTTCCGGGGTTCCGGTTCGCAACGCAACGGGTTGGCTTGGGGCGCACCTGGCTGCCGCCCTGTTCGGCCTCGCGGGGGTCGCGGCGCTCCTCCTGCCCCCTGGGCTCCTCTGGCTGGGAGTGCGGGCCTTCAGCAGCGCCCGCCCGGTCCGGTTCGATCCCTTCCAGGCTTCCGGGGCCACCCTCGGGGTCCTCGGCCTCACGCTGCTCCTGGCTTTCCTCCAGCAGGAGGCGTTGGTTCCCCGCCTCGGGGGAGAGCCGCTGGGCGGTCTCCTGGGAGCGGAGCTGCTCCGCCTCCTTCAACCGGCCCTGGGCCGCCTCGGCCTCATCCTGGTCGCGGGGACCGCCCTCCTCCTGGCCGGCGTCCTCTGCACCCGCCTCTCGCTGCTGGGGCTGCCGCTGGTCCTGGCGGATGCCATCCGCTTCGTGGGCCGCGGGGTCCGAGCGCTTTTCGGGGTGGCCCGGGCCGCCTCCGCCCCGGACCCCGGTCGGGATGCGGCAGTCCAACTGCCCCCGCCCCCCGCCCCTGCCGAGCCGATCCCCCCGACGGCGCAGGCGGTTGCCGCGCTAGAGCCGCCGCCCGAGCCGACGAGCCCCCTTCCGATCCCGCGCGGCCACGACTCCCTACAGGGGATCCTGCCGGGCCTCGCGCCGGAGGCGGGCTACGCGCCGCCCCCCCTCTCCCTCCTGGATCCCCCCGAGCCGGCCGCGGCCGGCCCGAGCGCAGAGGAGCACCGGCAGAACGCGGAGATCCTGGTCAAGACGCTCCGCGACTTCGGCGTGGAGACTCGCGTTGCCGACGTGAGCCCGGGTCCGGTCATCACCCGCTACGAGGTCGAGCCGGGTCCCGGCATCAAAATCAACCGGATCGTGAGTCTGGCCGACGACCTCGCGCTGGCGCTCCGGGCCCTGAGCGTCCGGGTAGTGGCCCCGATCCCCGGGAAGGCGGTGGTCGGGGTAGAGATCCCCAACCAGGACCGGGCCAATGTCTCCCTTCGGGAGATCCTGGCCACGGCGGAGTTTGCCGCCCTCGGCTCCCCGCTTCCGCTGGCCCTGGGCAAGGACATTGCGGGCGGTCCGATGGTGACCGACCTGACCCAGATGCCGCACCTGCTCGTCGCCGGCGCCACCGGGTCAGGGAAGAGCGTGTGCCTGAACGGCCTCATCCTGAGCATCCTCTATCGTACTCCCCCCACCGACGTGCAGTTCCTCCTCATTGACCCGAAGCGGGTCGAACTGTCCGTTTTCAATGGCATCCCGCACCTCCTGGACCGGGTCGTGGTGGAGCCGCGGGAGGCGGCGAAGAAACTCCAGGCGGTGATCGCCGAGATGGAGCGCCGCTACCGGCTCTTCGCCGAGGCCGGGGTCCGCAACCTGGCCGCCTACAACCAGTGGGTGGCGACCGGCCCCGCTCCGGAGGAGGAGCCCCCCGCCCGCCTCCCCTACCTCGTGGTGGTCGTGGACGAGCTGGCCGACCTGATGCTGGTGGCGGCACACGAGGTGGAGAACGCCGTGACCCGGCTGGCCCAGATGGCCCGGGCGGTGGGGATCCACCTGATCGTGGCGACCCAGCGCCCCTCCGTGGATGTGATCACCGGCCTCATCAAGGCCAATTTCCCGGCCCGCCTCTCCTTCCAGGTCTCCTCCAAGGTGGATTCCCGTACGATCCTGGACGCGAACGGGGCGGAGCAGCTCCTGGGGAGCGGCGACATGCTCTTCCTCCCCCCCGCCTCCTCGAAGCCGGTCCGGATCCACGGCTGCTTCGTCTCCGAGATGGAGATCCGCCGGGTGGTGAAGTTCCTGAGCCGGTTCGAGCATCCCGCCACCGTCCCCCTCCCGCAGACCGGGCCGGGGGCGGAGCGGGAAGGCCCGCCGCCGGCAGACGATCCCCTGTACGGGCAGGCCAAGGATCTGGTCATCCAGACGCACCAGGCCAGCATCTCCATGCTCCAGCGGCGGCTGCGGGTCGGCTTCAACCGCGCCGCCCGTCTCCTGGAGCAGATGGAGCGGGACGGGATCGTCTCGCCCATGGACGGCCCCCGACCCCGGGAAGTCCTGGTGAAGCCGGCGGAGCCCTAGTGCCTCCGGCCGCCCTTCTGCCGCCGCCCGCCCGGGCTGGCCGCGACGTAGCCCTTTCCTCGCATCGGGCGGAGGAGCGGCCGGCCCGGGGAAAGGGCGGCGCCGAGGGTGCTTGTGATGCTCGTCATTTGGCCCGGCACGGGAGCCGTCGCGTGAGCATGACGGACAATTCGTCGGAGTCACAATAGGGGGTCCCATGCGCACCGCTGTCACCGTGGTCCTGGCTGCCGGCCTCCTCCTGCCGGCGGCTGCCCACCCGGAGGGGACGGATGTGGTGGGTCAGATCGAGGCCCGGTACCGGGCGCTCAGCAGCCTCGAGGGGCGCTACCTCCAGACCGCCACCCTGAAGCTCGCCAGCCAGACGGAGCGGGCGACCGGCAAGTTCTTCCTGAAGCGGCCGACGATGATGCGCTGGGAGCAGGAGACTCCCGAGCCCAGGCTGCTGGTCACGGACGGGGCGACCCTCTGGAGCTACTCCCCCCTGGAGAAGCAGGCGATCCGGCAGCCGGTCGGCCCCGCCCTCCAGGCCTCCCCGTCCCTGCACTTCCTCTCCGGCATGGCCACCCTCGGCGCCGCCTTCACCGTCGCCTCGGTCCTGGAGGATCCAGCGGAGGATGCCCGCTTCGTGAGTCTGACCCCGAAGAGCCCCGATCCTGCCGTCCACCGCCTCATCCTCCGGGTCCACCGCCGGACCGGCGTGGTGGACCGCCTGACCGTGGTGGACGCCCTGGAGAACACGATGGTTCTGGAGTTCAGCGCCCTCCGGGAGAACCCCAGCCTCCCGGACACTCTCTTTGCCTTCAGCCCGCCCCCGGGGACGGAGGTGATCCGTCCTCCTGCACCGTAGGCGTGTCCGCTTGACGAAGGCCGCCGAGTATGGAAAACTGCCACCCTCCCTCGCGCGCACAGCAGAGGAGTTGGCCGAGGTAGGCAGGACCGCGTCCGGGGAGGAGGCGACGACCTGGTTTTTCGGGGCCTTCTCCCCGGTTTGCCTGGAGGCCGTGATGGCCACGGAATCGTCCTTCGACATCGTGTGCCGGGTGGAGATGAGCGAGTGCGATAACGCGATCCAGCAGGCGATGAAAGAGGTCGCCCAGCGCTTCGACTTCAAGGGGACCCGCTGCAGTATCCGGCGCGACGAGGCGGCGATCCTCCTGCAGGCCGACGACGAGAATAGATTGCGGTCCCTCACGGAACTGTTGGAAGGGAAGCTGGTGAAGCGGAAGGTCCCGCTGAAGGCGCTTGGGTACGGGACGGTGGAGCCCGCCGCGGGGGGCACGGTCCGCCAGCGGGTCGCGATCCAGCAGGGCATCCCGGTCGAGAAGGCCCGGGAGATCGTAAAGCACATCAAGGCGAGTGGACTGAAGGTGCAGGCCCAGATCCGGGAAGACGAGGTCCGGGTCTCCGGGAAGAGCAAAGACGTGCTCCAGACCATCATCCAGGCGCTCAGAGAGCGGGACCTCGGCATCGAGCTCCAGTTCACCAACTACCGGTGACTCCCGGACGGACGGCATGAACGACCTTCTGCAGACGCTGGTCCAGGCCTTCGACCGCATGTCGGCGGCCTACGAGGTGATGGCTCGCCGCCTCTCCAGCCAGATCGAGCAGCTCGAAGCGGAGCGGACCGCGCTCAGGGGCCAGCTCTCGGACCTGAGCCAGCAGCAGGTCACCCTTCTCCATTCCAACCAGGATCTGGCGCGCCTCACCGCCGACCTGTCTGGCAAGGTGGCCCTGCTCCAGCACCGTGCGGGGGAGGTCACCCGCCAGGACCAGCTCAAGTCGGACCTCCTGGCGACCGTCTCCCACGAACTCCGGACCCCGCTCACCTCCATCAAGGGGGCCCTCTCTGTGCTCCTCGCCGAGGACCCGCCTGCGCCCGAGGTCCAGGCCGAGTTCCTGGGGATCGCCCACCAGAATGTCGGGCGGGTGATGCGCCTCATCGGCAACTTCCTGAACCTGACCCAGCTCGAGGTGGGGCAGATCGGGCTCTCTCTCCGCCCCCTCGACCTCGCCGACGTCTTGGCGGCCTCGGTGGAGCAGGTCCGCGGTCTTGCCGCCGAGCGGCGGGTCAGCCTCCAGGTGGAGCCCTCCCCGGCGCCGGTCCATTTGACGGGGGACCCCGACATGCTGGAGAGTGTATTCATTAATCTCCTGGACAATGCGGTGAAGTTCTCCCCCGAGGGGGGGGCCGTGACCGTGCGGGTCGAGGCGGACTCCCAGTGGGTCACGGTTCGCGTGCGCGACCGGGGTCCCGGCATCCCGCTGGAGGAGGTGCCCCGGATCTTCGAGCGCTTCTTCCGCGGCACTCCCGCCGTGACCGGGCGGGTGCCGGGGTCCGGCCTGGGCCTCCACATCTCGAAGGCCATCGTCGAGGCCCACGGCGGCCGAATCGGGGTGGAGAGCCGGCTCACGGAGGGGAGCACCTTCACCGTCAGTCTTCCGCGGGGGGGGCCGCGCCC